>NZ_SJUW01000020.1:0-17176 GCF_004337105.1 Exiguobacterium sp. SH3S1
TCATTCCGTCGACTTCCCCCCGAAGGGTTCCGTCGATTTCCTGCGCTCGACTTGCATGTATTAGGCACGCCGCCAGCGTTCGTCCTGAGCCAGGATCAAACTCTCCAAAGAATTTGATATAGCTCTTGAAAATGACGAAGCTTGCGCTTCAATCAAAACTTGTAAAACTTTTTTGCCTCATCGTTCAGTTTTCAAAGTTCGTCTGTCGCGCTTGGCGACTCAATTAATTTATCACGTTTTCTGATTAAAAGTCAACAACTTTTTTTCAAAAATTGTTTTTCTGGAATAATCATTTGCTGTGACAACGTTTATAACTATAATGCCTATTTACCACCGCGTCAATAAAAAATAACAAGAAAATAAAAAAAGATTGGATCTCTGTATTTAGAGACCCAATCCCAATCAATTTGTAGCCAGTGGCACGTATCCTGTCTTTTCAACAAGTGACTGTCCTTCTTCAGACGTCAGCCATTCGATGAACGGCTTATATTGCTCGTATTTGTCGGTCGTCGTGACCGCATAAAACTCGGATGTGATCGGGTACGTCCCGTCCCCGATCGTCTCGACCGTAGGCGCGACATCATCGACCCGTAACAAATTAATCGCATGTTCATCTACCATCTCCGTTGCATAAAAGCGGAACGAGAATCCGATAGCATTTTTGTGGTTTTGATAAGAAGCCGTCTGTTCGATGATGCCACCCATTCCTTCCGGGACATCCTCGACCGGGGCGTCCATAAGCTTTTTGTCCCCCATCAAACGCTGCAAAGCCGTTTGGCTCCCGCTGTCTTCTGGCCGTTGGAACGCTCGAATCGAATCTTTTTTACCACCGACTTCATCCCAACTCGTAATGTCCCCTGCATAGATGTTTTGAATTTGTTCCAATTCGAGCGAGTCGACCGGGTTGTCTTCATGTACGAAAAAGACGAACGCCTCACGGCCGATCGGTGTCATCTGAAACTCTACTCCTTGTCGCTCAGCTACTGCCAACTGTTGATCGGACGGTCCGGCTACAAAGATGATATCCGTTTCCCCTTTAACCAATCGCTCATACGCTGTACCTGTCGTCGTCGAGACGACCGAGCTGACTTCAGGGCTATCGGGGTTATAATCCGCTTCAGGATAAACCGCCTCGACGAATGCAGCATACATCGGATACAGCGCCGTCGCGCCGTCTAGTCGGGGAATGTTTGTTCCAATCTCAAATGTTGAAGGCTTATCGAGTTCAGCCAAATCAGACTTAGGCTTGAACGGTTGATAGTCACGCAACGAGACGCCACGTTCTTCAATCCGTAATCCCGCCGTATACACGTAATATCCTTTCACGGAACTAAAGAAAACAATCCCGACAACCGTTCCAATTAAAGCGATACGTTTGAGTTGTCCTTTCGATAACGACGAAAAGTCATATAGCGCCATAATAACAATCAAGAGAACGACCACGTACCAAATCGTCCAAATGATCGGCCGCTCACTTCCGAGAGGATCGCCCATCGCAAACAATCCTGTCACAATTGATAAGAATCCAGCCGCAACTATAATAAACACACTGCCGAGCAGAAATTTAGTAACCTTCATTCGATTCAGTTTCCCCATTCTCTTCTATATAGTTAAGCAATTTCATAAGCGACCGCTTCGACGCCTACTCCTTTTGTCGGACGTGTCACTGCCCGAACGTAACCTTTCCGGACTAAGAAACCGACGATGCTGCCGAGGTCGACTTTTAACTCTTGTAAGTTCGGGTGATCCATCAACTCCGAGAACGACCATGGTTCGTCACGTTGTTGCATCGCCTGCAAAAGTAACAACGTACCCGGCAAGACTTTAGATTGGATTAAATGTTCCATGCCGATGATGACCAGGTGAATACGTTGTTCGAGTGATTCATGCCCGTTCACGAGTTCGTCGTGAAGCTTATACACTTCTAGGTCGAGTTTACGGACTTGCTTCCATAATACAATCTCCGGGTGGATTCCTGCCTCCAGGATGGAGAGCCGCGCCAAATGCGTGAGCGCATGATGGATTTGGGTGAACGCATCTTGATGCTCTTCCTGTAAGAACAGTCCGCGCCCATCTTCGAAACGTCTAAGCAGTTTGGCGAACGCGAGCGAGAGTTGCAGTCGTTGCTCCTCGTTCGAGAAATTGCGCAACCGCTGCCTGAGCTCGAGCAAAAACTCATTTCGTTCGAACAGCACCATGCCGTCTTCGATCCAATGGATGGCACGCCGATTCTCGTTCATTAGAATCCAACGATCCATCATCGAATCACTGACTATATGAAGAACGATTTTTTCTTGTCCGACTTGATAGTGTTTCACTGTCCAAAATGGTTCTTCCTTCGCTTCAATCACAATCAACAATCGATCTGATTGATCTGTTAATGGATCGCGCGGCCGTTTCTTCTTCACTTCAATGATGCCAAGCGTTGTTTTCAAGGCTGCATATTCTGAATAAATCGTTCGAGTCGCATATTCCATCGTCACCTTGATACCTTCTTTCTAATTAGTAAACGTCAATCGGTTCACACGATTATCTAATCTGATACAAAAATGATTCGCCTTCTTTTGAAATTCTCCTGCCACCGATTGTACGAACTTCTCAGCTTCGAGCAGATGAGCTATAGTAAAGACAGACATGGAGGGATTATGTATGAAAAAACGGGGGAATAAAATCAACCGCGCCAGAAACCTGGCCTTGCTGCTCGTGTTCGCTGGAATTGGGGTCATGTATCTCGGGCTACTCGCCAAAAGCATCGCGTGGCTGATGATTATTTTCATGTTGCTCGGTTTCGTGATGGTACTGTCGAGCTCGGCGCTTTACTTCATCGTCGGCATGGCGTCGACGAAAGCAATCATCGTCACTTGTCCGAACTGTGAGAAAGAGACAAAGATGCTCGGACGTGTCGATCTATGTATGCATTGCGATGAACCGTTGACGATCGATCAATCGCTCGAAGGCAAAGACTTCGATGAGAAGTATAACAAACGCCAATCACACCAGAACGACTAAAAAAAACATCCTCAGCCTGAGGATGTTTTTAATGTTTATGCGCTTGTTCAGTTTGGCAAGCCGGGCACGTCCCGTATACTTCGAGGCGGTGACGATCCACTTTGAAGCCTGTCAATTGAGAAGCGACCGCTTCAATCTCATCAAGGACAGGATAGTTAAAGTCGACGACTTTCCCGCACGTATCACAGATGATGTGATAGTGACGGGATGTCACAAAATCGAACCGGCTCGAAGCGTCACCATAATTCATCTCTTGAACAAGTCCGATATCTTTAAAGACACGTAAGTTGTTATAGACGGTGGCGACACTCATGTTCGGGAATCTACCCGAAAGTGCCTTATAAATGTCATCCGCTGTCGGGTGACTGTGCTCCGTGACGAGGTACTCCAAAATCGCCTGTCGCTGAGGCGTCATTCTGACTCCATGTTCTCGGAGCGACTGAACAGCATGGTCAAGCATTTCGCTTCCCACGTCAATCCCTCATTTCTTTTATTAGAATTTATGCGAAGTGTCTGTTTAGAATTAACCTATTTCTTACATAGTAATCTTTATAAATAGTGTACTGATTTCTAAACCCTTCGTCAAACGTTGAGCTTATGCGGTTGACGGCTGTGATACAATAATTGCGAATTTGTAAAAGGAGGCAATACATATGACAACAACATCAAATCGTAAAACTTCAGACGTTCTATATGAAGACGCATTGACGCATATCGTCGGGGGTGTCAACAGTCCCTCACGTTCGTTCAAAGCGGTCGGCGGCGGTGCCCCGGTTTATATGGAGCGCGGAGAAGGTGCTTATTTTTATGATGTGGACGGCAACCGCTATATCGATTACTTGGCCGCGTATGGACCGATCGTTACCGGCCATGCCCACCCCCATATCCACAACGCCCTCATCGAAGCGTCGGCAAAAGGGCTTCTTTACGGGACGCCTCACGCGCTTGAAGTCGAATTCGCCAAGAAACTAAAAGCGGCGATCCCATCGATGGACAAAGTCCGCTTCACCAATTCTGGAACCGAGGCCGTCATGACGACAATCCGCGTCGCCCGTGCCTACACTGGACGCGAACTCGTCGTCAAGTTCAGTGGCTGCTACCATGGCCATTCCGACTTGATGCTGATTGCGGCGGGAAGCGGACCGGCGACGCTCGGTTCACCCGACTCAGCCGGTGTGACCCGCGCCACGGCGAAAGAAGTTATCACCGTCCCGTTCAACGACGTCGAGTCGTACCGGGCGATGATGAACGAATGGGGCGATCAAGTCGCCTGCGTTCTCGTCGAACCGATCGTCGGAAACTTCGGGATCGTTGAACCAAAACCCGGCTTCTTGCAAGCCATCAACGAGATCACCCATGAACACGGCGCGCTCGTCATTTACGACGAAGTCATCACAGCGTTCCGGTTCACGTACGGAAGCGCCCAACAAGTGTACAACATCGAGCCAGACATGACGGCGCTCGGTAAAATCATCGGTGGTGGACTTCCAATCGGAGCATACGGCGGGAAAGCAGAAATCATGGAGACGGTCGCACCGCTCGGACCCGCTTACCAAGCCGGGACGATGGCCGGAAACCCCGCCTCGATGGCGACCGGACTCGCTTGTCTCGAAGTGCTCGAGCAACCGGGCGTCTATGAAAGATTAGATTCGTTAGGCGCACGTCTCGAAGCAGGTATCCGTGAAGCCGCGAGAACTCACGGCGTCACGATCACGCTTAACCGCCTGAAAGGCGCGCTCACCGTCTACTTCACGGACGAGATCGTCACGGACTACGAAGGAGCCGAGAAGTCGGACGGCGAAATGTTCGGTCGCTTCTTCAAATTGATGCTTGAGAACGGTGTCAACTTGGCCCCCTCGAAATATGAGGCATGGTTCTTGACGACGGAACATACGGAACAAGATATCGATGAGACGATTGCCGCAGTAAATCGCGCGTTCGCACAGCTATAAAAGGAGATGCCGCGGCATCTCCTTTTATGTTTATACGGACGGACGAATCCACAATTGATCATATCGCGGGTGACCGAACACATCGAGCGGTACATCTCCAAAGAAACTCGGAAAGCGGCGCTCACGAGCGACATGATACAGCGGGATGACGAGGGCCGCCTCAGTCAACTGGCGTTCGACTTCGCGATGCAGCATCGACCAAGCGCTCATGTCGGTTTGTTGATAGCGGTCCACCATCGCCCGGAGCTCCACTTCATTCGCGAGCAACTTGCCGACAAGCGACAGTTCACTCGTCAAAAAGGCAAGGAACGCCAAATCAAGATCTTCACTCATCATCTCTCCGCATAAAATCAAATCGGCACGGCAAAGTGTCTCATCTTGTAACAAAGACCCAATCGTATACGTCTCAGTCTCGACGGTAAACCCGGCCGTCCGTAACTGTGTAGCCACGAGCGCCGCGTCTTGCGCCGCCACTTCAAACGGCAAGTGCAACAGCCGGAGCGGACGCTGACAAACCGTTCCCTCCCCGTGCACGTGAACGGGACGACTCGTCTCCGGAAAAAATCCGTGTGCTACTTGGTGGCGCTCTCCTCCCATCTCCACGAACGCCTCTTTTTGAATCGCTCGTTGAATCGCACGACGCGCCGGCGCATCGTCCTTCAACCAGGACTGCCTCATGTTGAACACGAGATAGCGTGCTCCCGCCTCGGCGATCCACTTCACGAGGCTATGGTCGTCACGGGTGCTCCATTTCGCATAATCCGTTTCGGAAAACGTGACGAATTCAACCACATCCAAAGACGGTCTCGGCCGGAGCCCACGCTCGAACGCCCTTAAACGTACGACTTCCTCCGACGTCTGCTCCAGCTTGAACGGCCCCGTCCCCACGACCCCTTCGGCCCCTTGATACGTGATCGAGGCCGGGGTTTGGGCGAGAAGTCGTTCGATATAGGCCATATGTGCTTTCGTATGTAAATCGATGACGTACGATGCTTTGGACTCGATCCGTTCGATCGGTGCGAACAGCCATACTTGTTTGCCATGATCCAATAACCGATTCAACGAGTAGACGATGTCCTTGGCCGATAGCGTCACCCCGTTATGAAACGTTACCCCTTTGCGGATATAGCAACGAAATCCGAACGGCATCTCCTCTATATAGTGGGCGAGCGAGGGCTGGACAGTCGTCCCGTCCCATTCGAACAGGCGGTCGAAGACGTGCCGTGACAAAGACGCCTCCATCGCGATGTGGATATCGAGCGGATCGAGCGATTCGAGCGCTCTCGTCCGGGGAAAAATGAACCGGTCTTCTTCAGTCTGCTCAAAGCCAAAACGGCTCCAAATAAGTGCTTGAATCACTTCTCGCAAGGCGGGTGGCCAGTCCCATTCCAACCACTTGGCCGCATCGGCCATCGAGGCCTGAACGAAAGACTCATCGATCCAAGCTCTCAGGGTTCGGTCAAACTCCGGCTGAAAGCGGAGCACCGATTCATGGCCTCGTCCTTTCCCCGGCCGATACTCCACCCACCCGAACGTTTCCCACGCCTTCATATCCCGTTTCACTTGTTTCTCGCTATAGCCGACCGTATCGACCGCTTCCCGTAGCGTCAGTTCCACTTTGTTCTGTTCCAACGCACGACGATAAATCGCCACCAGCTTCGCATTCATGTCGTTCCCCCTAAAAGTGGACATCTAAAAATCATTTGTCTCTTTTTACCAAGTGTAGTCCACGTTTAAAGTAGTGACAAGGAGGTGCTCGCATGAAATTCAAAGATTTCCCATTAAATGTTCGACTCCGACTCGTCTGCGGCTTTTTTATCCGTATCGTCGGCTCGGCTATCTTTCCATTCATGGCTTTATATTTTTCCGAAGAACTCGGCAAAATCGCCGCTGGAATCATCATGACGTCGTTTGTTGTCGTCGGTTACGTTACCGGCTTGTTTGGCGGGTACTTCTCAGACCGTTTCAACCGCAAGCACGTGCTTCAAATCGGTCAGATCGTCCAAATCCTTTGTTTTATGGGGATGACGGTCGCCATTCATCCGTCGAATAACTGGGCGCTCGTCGTCGCCGTGCTTTACTTCGGTCACGCCGTCGCGAACGGATTGAACTACCCTGCTCTCGAAGCCATCGTCATCGATTCGATGGAAGAGTCGAACCGTAAAGCGATTTACGTGTATGACTACTGGCTCGTCAATTTGGCGATTGCCGGGGGCGTCATGCTCGGAGGTGCTTTTTATCGAGACTATCGTTTCGGACTATTCGTCGGGATGACGCTCGTGTTGACGATCACGACGCTCGTCTTGCAACGTTTTCTCGTTGATAGCTATAAAGGAAACCGTTCGACGTCTGCTAACCCGCTCGTCGGCGTGTATCAAAACTATCGAATCGCACTCAGTGACCGTCGTTGGATGCTGTTCGTCCTCGGTAGTATGCTCGTCTTCTCGACCGAGTTCCATATGGCAAACTATATCGGTGTCCATTTGGCCGAATCGTTCACAGAACGGTCGATCGTCGGCGTCCCGTTTGACGGTGTACGCATGATGGCGTTCATGCAGCTTGAGAACACGTTGCTCGTCGTCGCCATCACGTTCGCGGTGACCGCTTTCGTGAAACGCTACCGGGAAAAGTATATCTTCTTCATCGGCTTATCCTTATACGTGACGGCCTATGCCGCGATTACGTCAATGAACTCGTTCATCACGCTTGCCGTCCTCGCCATCGTCTTCACCATTGGGGAGTTGCTCTATTCACCGATTCGACAAGTGAAACAAATCGACTTGATCGACCCGACTCGACGGGCCTCATACCTCGCCTTCGGAGGCTTGACGTTCCACGGGGCGAAACTTGTCGCCGCAGCCGGCATCGTCGTCGGCGCGTTCATCGGGCCGGTATTCATGAGCGGCTACATGTTCTTATTTGGCGCCCTTGGAGGTTACCTTTATTACGTCTCGCTCTACAAGATGGAGCCTGCCCGTCAGCTCGCCGCTTGACGTTTGAGCATTCGTTCGAACGGATAAAGTCAGGAGAGAAGGAGGCGCTCCCTATGCCAGCCATTGTGTTATTTGACGGAGACTGCAACTTTTGTGACGCCAGTGTGCAGTTCATCTTAAATCGTGATTCAACAGGAAACTTCCATTTCGCCTCACTTCAAGGTGAGGCCGGACAAGCAATCCGAAAACGTCATCGTATCCCGGATACGGTCGATAGCATCGTTTTGATCAAAGGCGGCGTCCCTTATTTGAAATCGGACGCGGCGACCCGAATCGCCGAGGGGTTGGACGGGAACTGGCGGATGCTTCGCTTCATCCGACTCGTCCCTAAACCGCTTCGTGATTTTGGTTACGACATCATCGCGAACAACCGCTATCGCTGGTTCGGTCAGAAAGAGACGTGCAAACTACCGACCCCAGAAGAACGGAGTCGCTTTATCGACCAAACACCAAACCAGCCGACTCATCAATGAGCCGGCTGGTTTTTTAGTCCATGCATGTCAAGTACGTCCAGTGGCACTCCGGCATCGGATTGCCCATAAAGCTGACCCCAAGGTCGTCCGCCCGGTGGATCGTCATCCACGGTGCATCGCCGACTTGGACGTAGACTTCATGATGCGGCGACTGGGTGTGACTTCCGGACAGTTTGAACGTCGCACTGTTTTTAAGTGCCGTGACGATGGTGTATTTAATATCCGGCGCAACGACGAGCGGATTGCCTACCGAATGTTGCAAACGAAATGCAGCTTTCCCCCGCTCGATGTCGACATCTTCTACATACACGCGGTCGACCGAAGCGACGTCTTCGCCCGTCAATCGATGATGCTTCGTATACCCGCGGGTAACGTTCGCATCTTTTTTTAACGAGATAATCGGAATATCGGTCAACCCCTCGACTTTCACTTCCGTCCGGGTCCGGTATTCGGTCGCATGGACGTTATAAGGACGTCCGTCCCCTTCAAAATACGGATGCGGTGACATCAGGTTCGGGTTTTTAATCATCGGCGGACGAATGAACGTCTGGACACGCAGGTTAATGCCGTCGACCGTGGCCACGTCCGGACGTGTCGGACTGACGAGGAAATACATCGTGTAGAGCTCCTTGTCACGTCTCGTATCCGACTTCATCTCTTTCGCGAGCGACATCGCTTTTCCGACCATATGCACGAGACGGGTCCCCGGTTTATCATCTCGCTTGACCGGACGCAAAGCCCGAACTTCATAGAGCGTCGGTTGTTCGAGCGGTGTCTCGTCGATGTATCCGCTCCCGACGATTTCCGCGATACGGCGTCCTTCACGATATACCGCATACGTGTCGACGTCCGCGATTGGGTCCCACTGTAAATACGTTCCGCTCGGCGCCACGACCGCCGACGTCAGATGACGATTCCAATACAAGTCGTCGTTTGGATTAACGGCCGCAGTATACAGTTTTGCCACTTCGCCAAACTCGTCCGAGATGCGGTAAGCGACTTGCTCCCCAACGCTCGTCTCCCGGTCGACATAATGCTGATCCGTCCCCTCATATACGTACTTCCCGTTGCGTGTCACGCGCACTTTCCCATCAAACGACCACGTTAACTCTAACCCGTTGTTGAGCGGACGGACATTGATCAATCCTTCCCCATTTATCATCGTGTCATCCCCCTTTTGGCATGTCGTTTCTTCATTCCCGTCTACTAGATACGGAAAACAAAAAAAGACTTCGAGTTGAACTCGAAGCCTCACTCCACGACAGCTAAGTCTTGGATCATATACAAATCATAGTAAGCGCCACGGCGACGCATCAATTCTTCATGCGTTCCCGCTTCCATGATTCGACCGTTGTCGACGACGACAATTTTATCGGCGTCGGTGATCGTTGATAGGCGGTGGGCGACGATGAGCGTCGTCCGTCCTTTCGTCAATCTTGCGAGCGAATCTTGGATCATCGACTCACTCTCGAGGTCGAGCGCACTCGTCGCCTCATCGAGAATGATGATCGGCGGATGTTTGAGGAAGACGCGGGCGATGGCAAGACGTTGCTTCTGTCCCCCCGACAGCTTCACGCCTTTTTCTCCGACCGGCGTGTTGTAACCGTCCTGCAAGTTCATGATGAACTCGTGGGCGTTGGCCGCTTTCGCAGCGGCGATGACGGCATCGTCCGTCGCTTCCGGATTTCCCATCCGGATGTTCATGGCGACCGACTCACTGAAGAGAACCGAATCTTGCATGACCATACCGATTTGGTCGCGAAGGGCCCGGAGTTTAAAGTCACGGACATCGACGCCGTCGATTTTGATACTGCCGTCCGTCACGTCATAAAAGCGTGGAATCAAACTGACGAGCGTCGATTTCCCGCCGCCGGACATGCCGACGAAGGCGATCCGTTCCCCGGACCGGATGTGCAGGCTGACGTCATGCAAAGCACGCGTCCCTTCTTTCTCATAGGCAAAGCCGACACGATCGAGTTCGATATCCCCGGCCGTCTGCACCGGCACGAACGCATCGCGTTTCTGTTCGATATCATACGGCTCATCGAGAAATTCAAAGACCCGGTCCATCGACGCGACCGACTGCGTGAGCGTCGTCGCCGAGTTGACGAGACGACCGAGCGGTGCGTAGAGGCGGTCGATATAAGCGATGAAAGCGACGAGTGTCCCGAGCGAGACCTGTTCTTGTAACACGAGCCAAGAAGCCGACGTAAAGATTAAGATCGGCGCGATGTCCGTGATTGTCGAAACGACGACGTACGTCTTCGCATTCCAACCTGTATGGCGAAGTGCGGCTTTCAAGAAGCCACCGTTCTGTTCTTCAAACGCCTTGTTCTCATACGGCTCGAGCGCGAAACTGCGGATGACAGCCATACCGTTGACACGTTCGGTCAAATGGCCTTGAAGATCAGCGAGTGCGGCCGAGCGTTCCCGGGTGAGGCGGCGCAAGCGTCCATAGAAGTAGCGGACGGCGATCGCATAAAACGGGAGCGGCAAGATAGCGATGAGCGTCAGTTGCGGGTCGATCGTATACATGATGGCGATCGCGATCAAAATCGTGACCATATCGAGCCAAATGTTCATGAGTCCCGTGATGACAAAGTCTTTCGTCTGCTCGACATCGTTAATGATACGCGAGATGATTTGCCCGGTCTTATTGTTCGAATAGTAACGAAGCGATAGCTTTTGCACGTGGTCGAACAATCGGTTCCGAACGTCGAACAAAATTCGTGTTGCGGCCCATTGTGCCAAATATTGCCGCAAATACTCGATCGGCGGCTTCAAGACGAGGAAGATGAAGAAGACGATGCTGAACAACCAAACGAGCTCAGTGTAATCCGTCGCCGGGTCCGGGTCCGTCAAATATTTATCGATCACATGTCTATAAAGTAGCGGCAATCCGAGAGGGATTGAGAATTTCAAGATCCCGACGAAAATCGTCAAAGCAATTTGTTTTTTATATGGTTTTACGAACTGTAAATAGCGTCTAACACTTCCCATAGAGCCCTCCTTCAAGAAAAAAAGCGGAGATGAGTATTCATCTCCGGTAACGTGCTTCGTATTCGCGATACCATTCATCGACGAATGTTGGGTTGAACGGCCCTTTCCGTCCTCGAATCCAGTTGATAAGTTCTTGAACGTTCTGTTTCAAGATTCGATCAATCGCTTTCGGATAATTCATTTCGCGACGATGCCGCTCATATTCATCCTCATCTAAAATCGTGTACGACATATCCGGGAACACTTTAATATCTAAATCGTAGTCAATGTACTTGATGGCTCGTTCTGCCCCATCGAACGTTGTCGGCGAACCTAGATTACAGTAGTAGTAAATCCCGTCTTCGCGAATCATACAGATGACATTAAACCAAAACTCAGATGAAAAGTAGCAAATTGCCGGCTCTCTTGTTCTCCATTGCCGGCCGTCTGATTCACTGACCATGATGCGGTCGTTGAACCCAATCATATCCGTTTTTGACGATTGAAGGACGAGCGTTTCTTCCCAAACGCGATGCAAAGTCCCGTTGTGCTTGTAGCTCTGTATCTCGATCTTGCTACCTGCTTTGGGAAATAAGCTCATAAGCTCCTCCTTTCCGCTATGATGCTGTACATTCTCATTTTTAATTATAGCGACTTTCAGAACCAATGAAAAAGGAAATCTCTTATTTTCACGAATTTAGTGCTTTTTGGAAGGCGACGGCTCGTCCTGCGAACATCGGGCGGAGAATAAACTGCTCGACAATCGCTTCGGGTAAGTAACTATCGAACGTCACTTCATCGACCATGACGGCCTTCCCATCGACTTCTTTCACACTGTGAACGTGACAAAACCGTTTGAACGGGAACGGCAAAGTCACACCTTGGTCACAAAATGCGTGCCGCCCCGCTAACGTGATCGCACTGATCCACGGCAGCGTGACCGGTCCGACACCGACACGGAGATGGATTCGATTACCTTCTACGGATGCGCCATCTCCGACGAGCGTCACTTCTGGAAACGTCGTCAGTTCAGATAAAAGCGACGCGTCTTGCAACAATTCCCACAACGCCTCGACGGAAGTGTCGAACGGCGTTTCGACGTCAAACTGTCTCATTTCTATCCCCTACCAATCGTTCTAGTTTTTGTTGGGCAACCGACACGGTCAACACATCCCGCTCGTCCCCGGCGAGCCAAATCCAATCCTCGTCCGGCAACGTTTCGACCTCATATAAGTCGACGTACCAGATGATGTGTGAAAACACGTGTTTCACTTGTCCAATATAGGTTCCGTTTAACTGTTCCCCCGTTCCACGATCTGTAAGCGGGTATTGCCACATTCCCGCGAGCAGACCTGTATCGGGCCGCTGAACGTAGGCGATGCGACCGTCACGTTTACAGTAGAGGGCATCGAACATCTCGATCCGGGCCGCTCCTTTTTTCGTCTTGACCGGAAGCTCATCCTGGACGTGATGCGCATAGGCGTAACATTCGTCTTGGACCGGACAGAGCGAGCACATCGGATTTTTCGGGGTACAGACGGTCGCACCGAGCTCCATGACAGCTTCATTAAAATCGGAGGCGTGCTCCGGGTCCATCAGGCGCCGAATGACTTGATCAAAAATCTTCCGTGTTTTTGGTACGGCGATATCTTCATAGATGCCAAACTGGCGGGCCATAACGCGCATGACGTTCCCGTCGACGGCAGGCTCGGGCTGATTGTAGGCGATCGAGAGCACGGCTCCGGTCGTATACGGACCGACCCCTTTCAATTTTTCAAACAGTTCTTTTTCCTCCGGTACGACGCCGTCATACGTAGAGACGACTTCTTTTACCGCTTGATGGAGGTTACGGACGCGCGAGTAGTATCCAAGCCCTTCCCAATATTTGACGACCTCGTCGGGGTGCGCATCTGCTAAGTCCTCGATCGTCGGGAAGCGGTCCATGAATCGGTTGTAATAAGGGATGACCGTATCGACACGCGTCTGTTGGAGCATGACTTCGCTCACCCACACCCGGTACGGATTTTTCCCGTGTCGCCACGGCAAATCGCGTTTTTCACGATCGAACCAGGTGAGTAAATTTTCATTGAACTGACGAATAGTATAATTTGTGAACAATTTATCAATATCGAGCATTTTGTTTCCCCTCGTTTTAAAAATATTGTATGATGGTAGCGATCATTGAACGTCGTTTCTTTATTAACGGAGGTGCTGAAGCACATTGGATACTGCGACACACATTGGAATGGGCCTTGGTTTAAGCGCCCTTGCGACACTTAGCCCGGAAGTAGCAGGCGACTCGCAAATGTTCTTGGCTATGACGGCTACCGCTCTTGTCGGTTCGCATGCGCCAGACTTTGACACCGTCTTCAAACTTAAAGGAAACAGCACTTATTTACGCCAGCACCGCGGTCTTTCACACGGAATCACCGCACTTCTTGCTTGGCCGATCATCGTCAGTGCCATCATCGGTATGGTACTTGGCGTCAACCCTGCTTCATTATGGGTCATGGCACAAATCGCGGTATTGTTACACGTCACCGTCGACTTGTTCAACGCTTACGGGACGCAAGCCCTGCAACCTTTCTCGAAGAAATGGATTGGCTGGGGCGTCATCGGAACGTTTGACCCTTACTTGTTCTCTGCTTATTACGGGGCATATGTATTATGGCTTATCACAGGGGCAACTGTCCCGATTTTTGCACTGCTCATTGCGCTCGTTATCAGTTACTATGCGATTCAGTTCAAACTACGTAACCGTGCGCTCGCAACGGTCGCCCGTCACTTCGCCGGAGCCCATGAGCTCTTCATCTCACCGGGTATCGGTTGGGACGACTGGCACGTCGCCGTTCGTTTCCGCAACGGACTCGGTGCGGTCAAAGTGAAAAAAGGTGAAGTCATCGAATGTGGCCGCTTCCGTGACAAGGCGATGCCTGGCGAAGACGACCTGCATTTCGTCGAAGCACGTAAAAATGCAGACTTGCAGTCGTTCTTGGCATTTTCAAAAATTCACACATACACGGTCACACGTCATAACGGCATGATCGAGTACCGGTTCACAAACTTGCGCTACTTCTCGAAAGACATCTACCCGTTCGTCGCTGTCGTCATCGTCGACGAAGAGTCGAACGAAGTCTTGTCTTCGTTCACCGGTTGGGTGTTCAGCGAAGAAAGCTTACAAAAGAAACTTGTCTATGAACAGTAAAAAGTCGCTCTCACGAGCGACTTTTTCTTATGCTTCAGACTCCGTGAATTGGAGCTCGGATTCGAACGTCTCCTCGCGCGTCGTCCCCCGAATCGTCAAGTTACCGGTCAAAACGAACTCGTCAGGCTGCCCGTTCGCATTAACCGCAAACTCGATAAACGTGATTAAGCTTTGCGCCGGGTCGACCTAATATGTTTTTGCCGTGAGTGCGTCCACTCCTTCGATTTGAAATTGATTCCACGATACTCTGTTTGTGGCAAATATTGGATTCAAAACATCTCGACAGAATTGTGTCAAATTATTGTCAAAAAATTTTGACTTTTATCACTACAACCCGTTAGGATGAAAAAGGGAGCTATTGGCTTACTACAAAATGTAAGCGCATACATCAAACCCCTATACTTTACGGAAAAGGGAGGAACGATCATGATTTATGAAGTACCGAACTCTGCAGGCACGAAAGTCCAGTTCAAGGACCGCTATGAGAACTACATCAACGGAAAGTGGACAGCACCTTCAGGGGGAGACTATTTTGAGAACACCTCTCCGGTAAATGGTAAAGTGTTATGCGAGGTCGCGCGGTCGACGAAAGAAGATATCGAACTGGCACTGGACGCGGCCCATGCCGCCAAAGGCGCCTGGGGCAAAACATCGGTCACCGAACGCTCGGTCATTTTAAACAAGATTGCCGACCGAATGGAAGAAAACCTTGAGATGCTCGCTTACGCGGAGACGTGGGAGAATGGGAAAGCCGTCCGTGAGACGTTGAACGCCGACCTGCCGCTCGCGATTGATCACTTCCGCTATTTCGCCGGCGTCATCCGCTCGCAAGAAGGCGGCATCAGCGAGCTCGACAACGACACGGTCGCCTATCACTTCGCGGAACCGCTCGGCGTCGTCGCTCAAATCATCCCATGGAACTTCCCGATTTTGATGGCAATCTGGAAAGTCGCACCGGCACTCGCCGCCGGTAACTGTATCGTCTTAAAACCGGCCGAACAGACACCGGCTTCGATCATGGTACTGATGGAGCTGATCGAAGACTTGCTGCCACCAGGCGTTCTCAACATCGTCAATGGCTTCGGACTCGAGGCCGGGAAGCCGCTCGCGTCGAGTAACCGTGTCGACAAAGTCGCGTTCACTGGCGAAACGACGACGGGCCGATTGATTATGCAATACGCGTCGCAAAACATCATCCCGGTGACGCTCGAACTCGGAGGCAAGTCGCCGAATATCTTCTTCGCCGACATCATGGACGCGGACGATGATTTCTTTGACAAAGCGATCGAAGGGCTCGTCATGTTCGCGTTAAACCAAGGCGAAGTGTGCACGTGTCCATCGCGCGCCCTCATCCACGAGTCGATTTATGAGCCGTTTATGGCACGCGTCCTCGAGCGCGTCAAAGCGATCAAGCTCGGCAACCCGCTCGACCCTGACGTTATGATGGGTGCTCAAGCATCGAACGAACAGCTGGAGAAGGTTTTATCGTATCTTGAGATCGGAAAAGCCGAAGGAGCCGAATGTTTGATTGGCGGTGAGCGCAACATGATGGACGGTGACCTCGCCGACGGCTATTACGTTCAACCGACCATCTTTAAAGGTCACAACAAGATGCGCATCTTCCAAGAAGAAATCTTTGGTCCAGTCTTGTCGGTGACGACGTTCAAGGACGACGCGGACGCGCTCGCCATTGCGAACGATACGCTCTATGGACTCGGCGCCGGTGTATGGACACGCGATATGAACCGGGCCTATCGGTTCGGCCGTGAGATTCAAGCGGGTCGTGTCTGGATCAACTGTTACCATCAATATCCGGCCCATGCCGCGTTCGGCGGTTACAAAATGTCCGGGATCGGCCGTGAGAACCACAAGATGATGCTCAACCATTACCAACGCACGAAAAATATGCTCGTCAGCTACAGCGAACAAAAACTCGGGTTCTTTTAAGATGGTGCGT
The DNA here is from genome assembly GCF_004337105.1 of Exiguobacterium sp. SH3S1. Lineage (NCBI taxonomy): Bacteria > Bacillati > Bacillota > Bacilli > Caryophanales > Exiguobacterium > Exiguobacterium sp. SH3S1. Next base: position 16,569 of record NZ_SJUW01000020.1, read on the forward strand.
CGCGTCGAGGCCACCCCCGCCACGCTCGCGCTCCTCGAGCAGTTGATTGCGAAACACGGTCCGCTCCTGTTCCACCAGTCGGGCGGTTGCTGTGACGGGAGCTCACCGATGTGCTTCCCGCAAGATGAGTTCATGATTGGCGATCACGACGTCCTGCTCGGAGAGATCGGCGGCTGTCCGTTCTATATCCACGAGAAGCAGTATGAGTATTGGAAGCACACCCAGCTCATCATCGACGTCGTCGACGGCCGGGGCGGCATGTTCTCGGTCGAAGGCGTCGAAGGAAAACGGTTTTTGAGCCGTTCCCGCGTGTTCACAGACGAAGAGCGTGCCGAGTTGCAACAGATGTGAATGGAGTACCCCTTCTACAAACACAAAAAGTCCCGCTCAACGTTTGAGGAGGGCACTGAAAAACCTCCGCTCTATCCGAGCGTGAACAGAAAAAAGGGCGATTGGACCGACTCAAGTCGGGACAATCGCCCTTTTTCCTTGCCCTTATCCTGTTTTTTCTTTTGAGAGGGTGATGATCCGCTTCAGGTTTACCGCGATGATCGCCATCACGCTCTGTAACGTCATGCCTTTCAGGTCTGACGTTTTGTTTCGCGCCA
>NZ_SJUW01000021.1:0-16904 GCF_004337105.1 Exiguobacterium sp. SH3S1
TGGCGCGAAACAAAACGTCAGACCTGAAAGGCATGACGTTACAGAGCGTGATGGCGATCATCGCGGTAAACCTGAAGCGGATCATCACCCTCTCAAAAGAAAAAACAGGATAAGGGCAAGGAAAAAGAGCGATTGTCCCGACTTGAGTCGGTCCAATCGCCCTTTTTTCTGTTCACGCTCGGATAGAGCGGAGGTTTTTCAGTGCCCTCTCCCACGTGGAAGAGATGTTTTTAGTTTGGAAGGTGAGTCCACCCTGTGAACGAATCATTTCCCTCTTGCGTTGAAAGCGAATCCAATGTACAGTGGACGTATCGAATCAGACGTCAGACATCTATACAAAGGAGCAATCATTGTGGGGAATATTAGTTTGTTGTTCGGCGGCGTGGCACTGTTCATTAACAGCCTCGTCCTGTTTGGGAAAGTCGATATGAAAAGTGCCGGGGTGTTCAGCCTGTTCACCGGTATGTTTCAGACGTTCATTGCGACATGGCTTGTCATCGGGGCGAGCCCGTCAGAACTGTTTGGATACGCAGGTATTTACTTGTTCGCATTCACGTATTTGTACGTCGGTGTGACGTTCATCTTTAACTTGGACGGACGCGGTGTCGGCTGGTTCTCACTGTTCGTCGCGATTTCGGCACTATTTTACGCCGTCGTCGGGTTCGCGAACGGTGACAGCATGGGCGCGGTGTCGTGGCTGTTCTGGTCGTTCCTTTGGGGATTATTCTTCTATGGGATGGCGCTGGAACGAGCGATCGACGGCGTGATAGCACGCGTCGCCTTCGTCCTCGCTTGGTTGACATTGATCGTACCCGCACTGCTCGGCTTGGCCAATTTGATGACGCCACTCTATGACGTCATTTGGTGGGCGGCGAGCGGTACGGCTGTCCTCTACTTTGCCTTCGCGATGTCGCGGTTCAAACGCCAAGTCGAGACGGCAAACTAAAAACGCTCATCCTGAGCGTTTTTAGTTTGCATGTTAAATTGTGTCTAAAGTGTGAAAAGTGGGAAAGGAGTAGGTAAAGGAGGCGGTCACAGATGAGTGATGGCTTGATTTTACTGCTCGGTTTATTAATCTGCGGTTGGATGCTGTTTGCGGTCGTATTTGATGATACAATTAAAAGAAGAATTTGACGGGCCGTTTCCTTTTTAGGAACGGTCTTTCGTTTGAGGAGTGACAGAAATGAAAAAGACACCAGTCATCGTGATCGTTGGGCCGACGGCAGTCGGGAAGACGAAGACGGGCATCGAGCTCGCCAAGGCGTTCGACGGAGAAATCGTATCAGGCGACTCGGTCCAAGTGTACCGCGGAATGGATATCGGTTCCGCCAAAGTGACGGTCGAAGAGGCGGAAGGCGTACCGCATCATTTGATCGACATTTGTGACCCGGATGAAGCGATGAGCGTCGCCAAATTTCAACGTCTCGCCCGCGCGGCGATCGACGATATCTACTCGCGCGGGAAGGTGCCGATTGTAGTCGGTGGAACGGGCCTGTATATTCGGGCGATTTTATACGATTACGAGTTCACGGAGCGACCAGTCGATACGGAACTGCGTGCAGCGCTAGAAGCCGAAGCGGAAGCACACGGCGCCGAGGCGTTACATGATCGCTTGCGTGGCCTCGACCCGAGGCGCGCGGACATCATTCATCCAAATAATGTCCGCCGTGTCATCCGTGCCCTCGAAGTCGCGCTCTCAGGTGACGAGCAGGCAATGGATAGTGCCCCATCTGAGCATTACGATTATAAGTTGTTCGTCCTGCACGCCGATCGCGACGTCTTATATGAGCGGATCAATCATCGCGTCGATTTGATGATCGAAGCGGGTCTCATCGAAGAAGTCGAGCGCTTATTGCGTGCCGGGTACCGGGAGACACAGGCGCTACGGGCCATCGGCTATAAAGAAGTCGTGCCATACTTAGACGGGAAGCTGACGCGAGAGCGGATGACCGAGACGTTAAAACAACATACACGCCAGTTTGCAAAACGGCAATTAACGTGGTTCCGTCATCAATTTGATGGGATTTGGGTAGATATGGGAAAGAAATCATTTGAACTATCGTATAAAAATATCTATGATGAGGTTGAGGAGTTTTTTCGAAAATTCCGATTATTTGAACGAGACATAGACTAGGGGGAATGCAACATGAAGGCAAGCTATAACATCCAAGATCATTTTCTGAACCAATTGCGCAAAGAGATGGTTCCGACGACCGTGTTTTTAGTCAGTGGCTTCCAAATTCGCGGAGTCATCAAATCATTTGACAACTTCACAGTGATCGTCGAGTCGGAAGGGCGCCAACAGTTGATTTATAAACATGCGATTTCGACGTTCTCGCCAGCACGGAACGTCACGTTGTTCGAACCGGAAGCGGTCGAGATGACGGAAGGTTAATTGAAGCATAAGAAAAGAGCGGCCCGGGGACCGCTCTTTTCTTATGCCGTTTTTATGTTGCGGTCATCATGGAGCGCCTCGAGGACGCGATGGATGGCGCAGCCACCGAGCAACGAGTCGAGTTGCTCGCACATTTGGGCGGGACTCGACCGATACAAGTGCGTATACGTCCGTTTCCACGAGCGGTCGGCCGACTGGATGCGGACGAGCAGGTCGGCGTGACCGAGCTCTTTCAGCTTATCGATATTCATCCGGTTCGTCCGGGCGAAGGCAGATAAGACGACCGCTTTCGCGAGCGGTGTTTGCACCGGATACCCTGAGACGATTAAAGCGGCCATCGCCCCTTTCATCTCATGCGCGACGACCGAGTCGATGAGGTCGTCGTGCGTATATGGATTTCCGGCGTGACCGGCGACTGCCTGCTCAAGCTCATTGTCTGATACGGGACAGACCGCCCCTTCAAGGATACCGTCAATCGTTGGATGGACATCTGCATAACGTGCCGCTTCCCCTGTCGCGATCAACCGTTCATACGTGTCTAGTAGTGAAATCATCATCATTCCCCCTTTTTGTAACTACTTATATCGTAACAATATAGGTAAGCGCTTTCAATATATTCCTCGCAAGTTTCTGACCAGTAACGAAAGTATGTTCGCCTCGAACGATAAAACACGATACAATGGGCAAAGAGAAGAAAAAGGGGGTCATATCATGAATTATTATCAACAGATCGACGCGGTCACAGGTAGTGGTACGTTCGACCGGGCCCGGTTTCAAGTTCCGAAAGTCGAGAAGTCGACACTTCGGCTAACGGATTTGTCGGACGGGACACCGATTCAGACGAATGCGCTCGTCAGTTCGGTCGAGGTCCGTGAAGGCAAGTCTGGCGCCAAATGGTTGCAGCTCAATTTGACGACGTCAGGCGGGCTGATCCGGGCCAAACATTGGCTACGGGGCAACGAAGACCAACTGCTACCGATTTACGAATCGGGCGTGATCGCCTTAGAAGGAAAGATCGACGTCTATCCGAAGCCGGACGGTGCCAAATCGATCACGATCGACCGGGCCCAACCGATGTCTCGTGACGAGGCGGTGTCGCTCTTGCCTGGACTTCCAGGCGACGAGACGTTCGATCAGTATGCCGAAGAGCTGTTCTCGATTTTGTCGACGCTGTCTCCGGACTATGAGGCGATCGCGCTGGCGCTCCTCGATCAATATTGGGACGATTTCGTGTTGGCTCCGGCTGCGCTCTACCATCACCACAACTACGTCGGTGGACTGTTAAAACATACAGTCTGCATGTTGCGACTCGGTTACCGCATCCAAGAGCAAGACGATTATTTGGCGACTGCGTTCCGGATCATCAAAGAAGCCGAGCAGTTGCACAAAGTAGACGTATGGAATACGATGAACGGTGTTAAAGTCGAGCAGGCGTTCCGTGGGACGTTTGAGTCGCTCTATACGGCGTGTGAGGCGATGGCAGAACTGAAAGAACCGCTCCGCTGGGACGAACTCGCGCTCGGTATCTTGTTCCATGATATCGGCAAATTGTTCGAATACAGTCATCTGTTGTCGTCACCGAGACGGTTCGAGCAGCTGTTTTACGTCACCGGCACGAGTGAGACGACAGGGATCGCCATCAATCCGATGGGGAGTCTGGTCGGTCACATGCCATACGGAGGGCTGTTGTTCGAGAAGAGTCAACAAGCCGCCGGCATCACGTTGCCGCTTGACGTCCACCACCGGATTTGGCATATGATCTTGTCCCACCACGGAAAACGGGAATGGGGTTCTAGCGTCCTGCCGGCCACGACCGAAGGGTGGCTGCTCCATTTGATCGACTTGTTGGACGCTCGCTACGAGAAGTGGGCACGGGTCCACGAAAATTTATAAAGTGAGGTGCAAGGCATGATTCCCGTGCAATTAGTGACCGGCTTTTTAGGCGCCGGAAAAACGACATATATGAACCGTCTTTTAGAAGCGACGGACGAACGATTGCTCTTGATCGTCAACGAGCTCGGCTCGGTCAACATTGACGAACAATTGATCGTCAACATGGATCAAGAACAGATCGAACTGTCGAACGGTTGTATTTGTTGTTCGATCCAAAATGATTTGAGCAAGACGTTTTATCGACTCGCCTCGCGAGGCGAGTCGTTCGATCGCATCGTCATCGAGACGACAGGTGTTGCCGACCCGGCCCCAATCATCCAGACGATTTATTACGACGATTACTTACGCTCGCGCTTTAAACTGACGGCGATTTTGACCGTCGTCGATGCGAGCCAGATGGACCGCGAACTGTTCATCGAAGGTATCCATCAAATCGCCTATGCCGATGTGATCTTGCTCAACAAAGTCGATCTCGTCAGCGAGGCCGAGCTCGAGCGTGCCCACGGCCGGATTCGTGAATTGAACCCGACCGTACGTGTCATCGAGACCGAGCAGACGGTCGGAGCGTATGAGTTACTCGAGAACACGTTCCAGCTCTCCCGCATCGATGAACGTCTGCTCGGCGAGCTGACAGCCGGACATACGTCCGTCTCGACGCTGCGGGCTATCACGATCACGACCGACGTGCCGTTAAACCGCGAGCGGGTCACGCGTTACGTCAGAGAAGTGCTCATGCACTATGAACAAGACGTCTATCGTCTCAAAGCGATTGTCCGTATTGAAGGCGAGTCTTCAAAATTTGTCGTCCAGGCGACGAACCAGTTGATGGGCGCGACGTTCGCCAATGAACCGAGCGACGATACCCGGTCTGTTTTTGTCTGGATCGGCAAAGAACTTGACCGGGAAGCGCTTGAACGCGGGATGAAAGCTTGTGAGGTGAATGAACGATGAGGTTGATGCTAGTAGATGGATTTAACTTATTATCGCGTTATTATTTTGCGACCGAACGGCGCCGGGCGCTCGACCCCGAAGTGACGTTGAAAGGTTTGCTTCGTAAAGTCGACGGCTGGACGAACGAGTTTACCCATATCGCTTTCTTTTGGGACGGACCAAGAGAGACGACCCATCGGTTCGCCTTGTTCCCCGACTATAAGGCGACCCGGACCGGTCTGCCGGAACCGTTGTTTCATGATTACGTCAAACTGCGGGCCGCCCTCACGGAACGCGGCATCTTTCAGTCCGAGCTGGCCGGGTACGAGGCGGACGATTTGATGGGGGCCGTCGCGACGGCGTTCCCCGGGGAATCGTACATGTACTCGTCCGACCGGGACTTGCATCAACTGTTATCTTCGAACGTGTTTCAAATTGTCCCTAAAAAAGGCGAGGAACTGTTGATGAGCCGGGAATTGTTCGAAGCGACGTACGGGGTGAGACCGTTACAGTTCGTCGATGTGAAGGCGCTCCAAGGCGATGCGTCGGACAACATTCCGGGCGTCAAAGGGATCGGCCCAAAGACGGCGACGATCCTCGTGCAGTCATACGATACCGTCGAGCAGTTATACGAGCTGTTGCGAACGGAACAGTTGCTTGAAGCACACCAAAAGTATGCGAAAAAATTGGACGGGCACGAAGAAGTCGCGTTGCTGTCGAAGCGTCTGTCACAAATCGATATCGACGCTCCGATCGAGACCGACTGGGAGGCGTACCGCTTTGGTTCACGTTTATTTTGACGCGGCCACGAATCAACAGACCGGGGAGAACGGGCTCGGTGTCTGGCTAAAGGCGTCCGATGGGACGGTCGTTACGTTCACAGAGAAGCGGACCGGGCTATCGAGCGTTCAAGCCGAGCTCGCGGCACTCGTCTTCGCGCTCAAACAAGCTGAAGCGCTCGAAGGGGAGTCGACGTTCCTGTTTTATTCAGACGCCGAGACAATCGTGCGTGCGCTCGAGCAACGCTTTATGAAAGACAAATCGGTCAAACCGCTATTTCTTGAGGCGTTGATCACCTACGACGAACTGCCGGTCACGTTCATCAAGTGGATCCCACGGGCAGATAACCGGGCTGACGCGGTCGCAAAGGCAGCGCTGCTTGGTAGATGAAGAAGTCGAGACGTGTCTCGACTTTTTTTCGATTCTCATAGGCGCACGTTTCTTTTTTGCAAAAATTTCGCTAAAATGAAAGCGTAGTCAAAAAAAGAGGGGGAATTTTCATGGATTATCGGATCGAACGGGACACGATGGGGGAAATCAACGTCCCAGCTTCAGCAAAATGGGGAGCACAAACACAACGAAGCTTAGAGAACTTTAAAATCGGGACGGAGAAAATGCCGCTCGAAGTCGTTCATGCGTTCGCGATTCTGAAAAAAGGCGCGGCCTTGGCCAACGCTGAATTAGGGGTCCTCGAGCAAGGCAAGGCGGACATCATCGCCGAGGTCGCAGATGAGATTGTGGCGGGTGACCATGACGCCGAGTTCCCACTCGTCGTCTGGCAGACAGGATCAGGCACACAATCCAATATGAACGTCAACGAAGTGATCGCCCACTTGGCGAACGACAAGTTAAAAGCACGCGGGCAGTCGCTGACGATTCATCCGAACGATGACGTCAACAAGTCACAAAGTTCAAACGACACGTATCCGACTGCGATGCATATCGCCGCCATCCTTGCCGTCGAGGATAAAGTCATTCCGGCGATCGAAGCGCTCCATGCGACGCTCGACAAGAAAGCCGAAACGTATATGGACGTCGTGAAGATCGGGCGCACCCACTTGCAGGACGCGACGCCGGTCACGCTCGGGCAAGAGATCAGCGGCTGGGTCCGCATGCTTGAACTATCGAAACAGATGATTGAACGGACGCTTGAACCGTTAACAGAACTCGCGCTCGGAGGGACAGCGGTCGGGACAGGCATCAACGCGCACCCGGATTTCGGTGAAGTTGTCGCTGCCAAAATTTCGACTGAGACCGGTAAACGTTTCGTGACAGCCGTGAACAAGTTCCACGCGCTCACGAGTCACGATCAACTCGTCTTCACGCACGGGGCGTTGAAGGCGCTCGCGATGGACGCGATGAAGATCGCCAACGACGTCCGCTGGCTCGCTTCTGGTCCTCGTGCCGGGATTGGTGAGATCACGATTCCTGAAAATGAACCGGGTAGCTCAATCATGCCTGGAAAAGTGAACCCGACGCAAAGTGAGGCGTTGACGATGGTCGCGGCCCAAGTGCTCGGCAACGATACGACGATCGGGTTCGGCGCGAGCCAAGGGAACTTCGAATTGAACGTCTTTAAGCCGGTCATCATGTACAACTTTTTACAGACGTGCCGTTTATTGACAGACAGCCTTCATTCGTTCGACGTTCACTGTGCCGTCGGGATCGAGCCGGATTTAGATGTGATCGCCCATAACGTCGAACGCTCCCTTATGCTCGTCACGGCGTTGAATCCGCACATCGGCTACGAAAATGCTGCGAAGATTGCCAAGCATGCCCATAAAAAAGGCATCTCATTGAAAGAGTCAGCGCTCGAGACAGGTCTATTGACCGAAGAGCAGTTCGACCAGTGGATTCGTCCGGAAGAGATGACATCACCTAATCTAAAAGTTGGAAAATAACAGGAAGAGCGGTCTTTGAACCGCTTTTTTTTTGATTTTATAGGACGTTTGAACTAGATTAATGTCAAACAATAGGAATTAAATGAGGAAATAGTTGTATTTTCGTGGGTGAAGTCGCATAATCAGAGACAGAAGCGAATATCGGGGAGAGCGAAACTGGGGGGGCGGGCATGGAGCAACATCAACTCACAGATCAAGTACATAGAATTTTGGCGAAAATCACGGAAGCTAGACAGATTCAAAAAACCGAAATCGAATTTTTATTGGATTGGATGAAAACGGAAGTCAAAAATCGTCGACTCATGCATCTGCTTGAGATTTTTAGCCGGGTCGAGTCTGACGTGCGTGAGCTGCCGCCCGTCTTGACGCAGTCAGAAGCGATTGCGTTGATTGCGCCGGTCAAACGTTATATTCATACGGTTTTGGGAATCGAACAAGAAGATGAAGACTTAGTATTGATTTTATCGGGTAGTTTCTCTACGTTTAGTCGCTACAAACCGAGAGTTGAAAAGTTAGGGGCGAGGCCGGTGTTTCTGCAGACGATCGCAGAAGCGGTCGAGTACGATTATGAAGACGTCCCGAAAGCGATCGTCATGGATGTCGAACTATGGTCTCACTTCCCAGAGCGAGACATTCAGTCGTTCGTCAGCAAAATGAAGAAACTCTATGTGCCGCTCATCGTCATCGGGACGAATGAGCATTATCGCTTGGCCGCTTATTCATACGGCTTTGATGATTACTGGGAATCGTGGATCCCGATGGAAGAACGGCTCGTCCGGCTCGGCTTACATATTGAAAAGGCACGGCTCGTCTCGAACGCGCTTCTCGTCGATGAATTGACGGGCGCTTTTAACCGTAAATACTTAAAAGCGACGTTCAGCCGGTTCGTCTCCCGGTTAGAGCGTTCCGGAGAGAGCTTCACGCTCGCACTTTTAGACATCGATCACTTTAAGCAGTTAAATGACACGTTTGGCCATGCGTATGGCGACGAAGTGTTGCATCGCATCGCCGAAGAGATCCGTCTAGCCATCCGCTCGAGCGATGAGTTGATTCGGTACGGCGGCGAAGAGTTTTTGGTCATCCTTAACGTTTCCGACCGGACCGTCGTCGACGCGGTACTTGAACGGGTCAGGACGCGGATCGAGCAGATGGAGTTTCCTTACGAGCACCATGTCACCGTGTCGATCGGTTATACGCGCGTCTGCGAGACCGGGATGACGCTCGGAGAGTGGTGCGCCTATGCCGACGAGGCCTTGTATAAAGCGAAGCGTGACGGGCGTAACCGCATCATCCGTTATTCGTCTGCAGTTCGAGAAGAGAAGCGTCTCGCTTACGTGACGATGAGCCCGCAAAAATACGCCTCACTCGCCGAACAGCTGCCGAAACAGCATCGGCGCTACGAGGTCGTCTATCGGCCGTACGACTTATACGCCTGTAACGATAACGTCGAGATGTTCATCTTAGACGAGTCAGGGTCGACCTCGACGAAAGGAACGCTATCGGCCGTGAAAGAACAACGCGGCAAGTATAGCCATATCCTTGCCGTCACGAAGCGGACGGCGACCGAGCTCGGGACGCTGTACGATGATTTGGCGGAGCAAGACCGTAACGACGTCATCACAGAAAAAATTGAGCAATGGCTTGAAAAATTACCGGATTGAAAAAGACATCGATCTCATTCGATGTCTTTTTTGTCGTATTGGCGGAACGTGAAACTATAATCATGCCGCTCATCTTTCGGATGGAACCGTTCGTCCGTGACGATGAGATTTTGCGGCGTGAGCGGGTAATACGTGTCCGCCTCGAACGTCCCGTCGACCTCGGTAATATAGAAGCGTTCGGTGACTGGCATCGTCTGTTCATAAAGCGTCGCCCCGCCGATGACCAAGAAGTCCTCGGTGTCGCGTGCGGTGAGGATGCGATCGAGGTCGTGCCAGACTTCGACATCGGGTGCTGAAAACTCACGGTTCGATGTGACGACGATGTTGCGCCGGTTTGGGAGCGCCCGGCCGATCGATTCAAACGTCTTTCGTCCCATGACGATTGTCTGACCCGTAGTGACGGCTTTGAAGTATTTCAAGTCGTCAGGCAGGCGCCAGAGCAAGCCGTTGTCTTTCCCGATTTCACGATTCGATCCACAAGCGACGACATGGATGATCATACGCTGACCGCTCCTTTAATGTGCGGGTGCGGGTCGTAACCGACGAGTTCAAAGTCCTCGAACCGGAAGTCCTCGATCGATGATACGTCACGCAAGATGTTCAGTTTCGGAAGCGGGCGCGTGTCACGCGTCAGCTGCAGCTTCACTTGCTCGAGGTGATTATGATAGATGTGCGCGTCACCGAGCGTGTGGACGAAATCGCCGACCTCAAGACCGGTCACGTGGGCGACCATGTGCGTCAACAAAGCGTATGACGCGATATTGAACGGCACGCCGAGGAACGTGTCGGCGCTGCGTTGATACAACTGGCACGACAGTTTGCCGTCGGCGACGTAAAACTGGAACAACAGATGGCACGGCGGGAGCGCCATGTCATCGAGTTGACCAGGGTTCCAAGCAGACACGACGAGTCGACGAGAGTCGGGATTCGTCTTGATCTGTTCGATCACTTGGGCGAGTTGATCGACACTCGAGCCGTCTGGTTTCGGGAACGAGCGCCACTGGGCACCGTATACCGGGCCAAGATTGCCGTCCTCATCCGCCCATTCGTTCCAGATACGGACACCGTTGTCTTGTAGGTAACGGACGTTCGTGTCGCCAGAGATGAACCAAAGCAGTTCATGGATGATCGAGCGCGTATGTAATTTCTTTGTCGTGATGAGCGGGAACCCGTCCTGCAGGTTGAAGCGCATCTGATAGCCGAACACGCTCGTCGTGCCGGTACCGGTCCGGTCTTCTTTGACGACGCCGTGGTCGAGAATATGGTTACATAAGTCGTGGTATTGTTTCATGGTAGGTGTGCCCCCTTTTCAATCATTCATCTCTAACGTTATCACATCTACCACAAGATGTAGATGATTTCTTGACTGTAAAATCGATATACAGCTACGAGACAGTGATTATTCGTTTTCGGGATGTCCGATTTCGGGTATACTAGGGAAAGACAATTAAAGGGAGGGATTCGATGAAGTTACAAGGTATGAATATTTTGCAGATCGTCAGTGACGACTTTGAAGATTTAGAACTCTGGTATCCGGTCCACCGGTTACGTGAAGAAGGGGCGAACGTCATTCTCGCTGGCGAGAAAGCGGATCACGCTTATATTGGGAAGTATGGCGTCCCGGCCAAGTCGGACGTGGCGTTCGACGACGTCGACATCTCGTCGTATGATGCGTTGCTCGTCCCGGGCGGCTGGTCGCCCGACTTGTTGCGCCGTTTCGACTCGGTGAAAGGGTTCGTCCGCTACATGGATGAGCAAAAACGGCCGATCGGTCAAATCTGTCACGCGGGCTGGGTATTGATTTCAGCCAACATTCTTCAAGGCGTCAACGTGACGAGTACACCGGGCATTAAAGACGACATGGAAAACGCGGGCGCGATCTGGCACGATGAGCCGGTCGTCGTCGATGGCCATATCGTCTCGAGCCGTCGTCCGCCAGATCTGCCCGACTATATGCGTGAGTTTATCAAGGTCATGACCAAAAACTGAAAAAAGAATAAAGGAGATTTCTACAGTTGAACTTAAAATCTAACCCAATTCTCCGTAAATCGATGGAGTCGACTGCTTATAGCACAGAGCCGATGACGAAAGCCGGTACGTGGTCGAAAGTGTTCACGTTGCTCTTGCTCGTGACGGCCGCGGCTGGTACGACATGGCTGCTCGTTCCGACGATCGGGGAAGCGCTCTTGTTCCCACTCATGATCGGCTCGCTCATTCTTGGCTTGATCATGGCGCTCATCATCACCTTCAAACCGAACACGGCGCCTGTCGTCGCACCACTCTACGGCATCGTCGAAGGGGTGTTCGTCGGTTCGATTTCGTACTTCTTTGAAGCGATGGCACCGGGCATCGTCGGTCGCGCCGTCTTGACGACATTTATCGTCGCGTTCGCGATGTGGTTCGTCTATTCGACCGGGCTCGTCAAAGTGACGCAAAAGTTCCGGGCCGGTGTCACGGCCGCGATCTTCACGGTCATGCTATTGTATCTCGTCCAGATCGGCATGAGTTTCTTCGGTTCCGGACTTCCGTTCATGACGGGGTCGTCACCGCTCGCGATCGGTGTCCAGTTCGTCATCGTCATCATCGCCTCACTCGCGCTCGTCCTCGACTTCGACTATATCGCACGTCAAGTCGAAGCCCGGGCACCGAAGCAGTTGGAATGGGTGGCGGCGTTCGGATTGATTGTGACGCTCGTCTGGCTCTATATCGAATTGCTCGACTTATTGTACCGCCTCGCGATGCGAGACTGATCATCGGCCTTGGGCCGATGATTTTTTTAGGAAGACAGGAAAGGATGTGACCGCCCTCGCGATTAAAGGGGGCGAAACTTATGAAAAAAATTATTATCATCGGTTCGGGCATCGTCGGCATCTCGGCTGCCTATCATTTGGCCGGGAAAGCCGACGTCACCGTCATCGATCGAAAAGAAGTGGCCCGGGCGACCGACGCGGCCGCAGGCATCGTCTGTCCGTGGATCGCCCAACGCCGCAATAAAGCCTGGTACGCGCTCGCCAAAGGCGGTGCCCGCTATTATAGAGACGTCGTCGCCGAGTTAATGAATGAGGGTGAGCGTGATACCGGCTATAAACGCGTCGGGACGCTCGCGTTGCATGAAGACAAGAAGTTGAACGAGATGCTTGAGCGGACGACGCTGCGCCGGGAAGAGGCACCAGAGATCGGTGAGTTAACTCGACTGTCGGCTGAAGAGGCGAAAGTTCTTTTCCCACCGCTGTCAGATGAATACGATGCGCTCCTCGTCGAGGGCGGGGCCCGCGTCGATGGCGAGAAGTTGCGCGCGGCGCTCGAACGTGTCGCCGTCAAACGTGGCGTGAAACTTATCGACGGCTCTGCCGTTCTCGTCGAAGAAGACGGCTATCACGTCGAATGTGACGGCGTCCGCTACGATGCGGACGAAATCATTTTGGCGTGTGGGGCCTGGTTGCCTGAACTGCTCGAGCCGATCGGTTATACGGCACGCGTCTCGGGGGAGAAAGCGCAAATCGTCCACGTCCAGTTACCAAACGTCGATGCGTCAGATTGGCCGGTCGTCATGCCGCCGCGACGCCGGTATTTGCTCGGGTTCGAAGGGGGTCGGGTCGTCATCGGTTCGACGCATGAGCGGGGCAAGGCGTTCGACGCACGCCCGACGGCGATCGGTGTCCATGAAGTGCTCGCAAAAGGTCTGGAGTCGGCGCCTGGCTTAGCAGAAGCCGAATTGATCGAGACGCGTGTCGGTTTCCGTCCGGTCACACCGAACTCGATCCCGATTCTCGGTCGTGTGCCGGGGGCAGAGAAATTACTCGTCGCCAACGGTCTCGGTTCATCGGGCTTGACGGTCGGCCCGTTTATCGGCAAAGTGCTTGCAGACTTGGTGCTGACGGGAGACTGCGAACTTGATCTGTCGCTTTATCCGATAGAAGACCATGTCTACCGACAACTGCAGTGAACGAAACAGGCGACAATCCGCGGATTGTCGCCTGTTTTAACGGCTTCGTCGCATGATCCCGTGCAAGAAAAAATGAAAATACTCCTGCATCGTCTCGGTCATTTCGTGCGAAGTGAAATCTGGATCTGATAAAACTGCCTGTTGCATCAAGCGAACGTAACGAAGGTAAGCATCGGTCGATACGTCTGGGTCGATCGCCCCGGTCGTCTTGCCGTACTCGATCAAGCTTCGAAACGCGGCATAGCCACGGGCCGCGAGTTGTTGCCATGACGGGTCGGCCGTGACGATTGATAACACCGCGTCATCGAACAATGCCGCCGATTCAATTTTCCGTCTTAATATCTCAATCAGTAACTCCTCGAACGGGATGTGTTCCCCGATGCGCTCCTCGATCCAGCCCATCTCATCTTCGGTCAGACGCGTGAGCACTTGAAGGACGACTTGTTCCTTCGAGCCGAAGTAATTGTAAATTGAGACAGGTGAGACTGAGGCAGAGCGGGCAAGTTCACTGATCGTGAAGCGTGACTGCTTCTCGCCCATCAGCGACTTGGCGGCATCAAGTATGGCCCGTTGTTTCGTCTCTGTCCGTTTCGTAAAACCGTCCACCTTCATCCCTCTTCTCCATTGTTTTGTAATCAATATACCATTTCCATTTCAAAAAATAACGTGATATACTAGTTTTGTAATCATATCATGTTTATATTTCAAAAAGGAGAGGGCGAAATGATCCAAATTGAAAAGTTGACGAAACGGTTTGACCAGACGCACGGCATTTTCGACGTCTCGTTCCGTGTCGAGCCCGGCACCGTTTTCGGCTTCATCGGTCCGAACGGGGCCGGGAAGTCGACGACGATTCGTCATTTGATGGGACTGCTCCACGCCGACTCAGGGAAAGCGACCGTGATGGGGCATGACTGCTGGAAGGAGACCGAGACGGTGAAGGCGCTCGTCGGCTATTTGCCAGGTGAGATCAACTACCCGCAAGACATGACCGGGGAAGAAGTCATTCGTCTCACGAGACGTCTTCACGTGACGAGTGCGGAGCGGGAGCGTCAATTGCTCGACGTGTTCGCTTTCGATACGGGTTTGAAAGTCCGGAAGATGTCGAAAGGGATGAAGCAAAAACTCGCCATCGTCACGTGTTTCATGAAAGACGTTCCTGTATATGTCCTCGACGAGCCGACGAGCGGGCTCGACCCGCTCATGCAAGAGCGTCTCGTCGAATGGGTGCTCGCTGAAAAAGCGGCCGGGAAAGCGATTTTGATGAGCTCGCACCACTTCCCGGAGATGGAGAAGACGTGTGACCGGGCCGCCCTCATCCGCGACGGCCGGATGATCATCGAAGAAGAGATGGCGGAGCTGAAACGGCGAAGCAAAAAGACGTATCGCATCGGCATGAAAGACGAGGCGGCGGCGATCAAATTGAGCGAACAGATCGGGACACGTGAACAGACATTCGTCACGGTGTCGTTATCGACGTCAGAAGAGTTGAACGGCTTGATCGAGCTGCTCGCCCGTCACGACATCGCGTCTTTGACGAGCGGCACCGACGAACTCGAGCACATGTTCATGCAATATTACGGGGAGGCGACTTAAATGGTACTCGTATCGTCACTGTTCAAGCAAAATCGGGGTTGGATATTAGGTTACGCGCTCGGGACGAGTGTGTACTTGTTCTTCTTGGCGGCCATCTTCCCATCGATTCAAGAGACCGGCCTGATCGAAGGGAAGCTCGATTCACTACCGCCAGAGCTGCTCGACGTGTTCAAGATCGACCCGAATCTCGCGATGGACAACGTCATCAACCTGCTCGCCGGGAACTATTATGGGCTCATCTTCTACGTGCTCGCCATCTTGTTCGCGTTGACGTTCGCGTCAAGGCTCATGGCCAAACCGGTCGACTCGGGCGAGGTCATGCTCTACATGGCGGCCCCGATTTCAAGAAGCGGCTACGTGACGGCGAGTATCGCCTTGCTGGTCATCGCGACCGTCTTGTTCGTCGGGTTGAACGGGCTAAGCCTCATGCTCGCGAACGTGTTGTTCGACTTAAACATCGATAGCGGTCTGTTGTGGACGTTGCAACTCAACGCCGGTCTCATCTTGCTCGTCCTCGGGTCGCTCGCTTACGTGCTCGCGAGCCTGTTCGATGACAGCACCCGGTCGTACATGGTTACGGGCGGCATCTTTTCAATCTTCTTGATTGCCAACATCTTCTCAGGCTTCAGCGATCAACTCGACTGGTTGCGAAACCTGTCGATGTTCTCTCTATTTGACGCGAACGCATTGATTCAAGGCGATTCGGTTTGGTTGTCGTTGTTTTGGCTGACAGCGCTGAACGTGTTGATCATCGTCACTTGCTATGGCTGGTTCACACGGAAAGACTTGACGATTTAGTTTTTCGGAATAAGATGTCGGGTATGTTACAATCAGCTCGACAGATTAGAAAGGGGAATGATTTATGCAACTCGCAACGTTACGAAACGGCGTTCAAATCCCGATGATCGGATTTGGCGTCTGGCAAGTAGACAATGAGACCGAGGCACCGCAAGCTGTCGCCGAGGCGTTGAAAGTCGGGTACCGCCACATCGATACGGCGGCTATCTATAAAAACGAAGAAGGCGTCGCCAAAGGGATTATGACTTCAGGCGTCAACCGCGCCGACATCTTTTTGACGTCGAAGATTTGGAACGAGGACATTCGTCAAGGACGGACGAAGGATGCGTTCGACGAGTCGCTCGCTCGCCTCGAGACCGACTATTTGGACTTGTGCCTGCTTCACTGGCCGGTCGACGGTTTCGTCGCCGCTTGGAAAGATCTTGTCGACTTGTATGAGGCCGGAAAAATCAAAGCGATCGGCGTCTCGAACTTCAAAGAGCATCATCTTGAAGCGTTGAAAGAAGCGGGTCTGATGACGCCACTCATCAACCAAGTCGAACTTCATCCGCAACTCCCGCAACCGGACCTCGTCGAGTACTGCCAAGATGAAGGTATTCAAATCGAGGCGTGGAGCCCGCTCATGCAAGGAAAATTCCTCGATGTCCCGGTGTTTGCCGAAATCGCTGACAAGCATGGGAAGACACCGGCCCAAGTCGTCCTCCGTTGGCACTTAGAGACAGGGAACGTCGCCTTGCCGAAATCGGTCACACCACACCGGATCGAAGAAAACTTCAACGTCTTCGACTTCACACTCGATGCGGACGATATGGCGAAAATCGATGCGGTCGCGACACATGAACGCATCGGTCCAGACCCTGATACTATCGAATTTTAACATAATTAAGCGAGAATTCTCCCACCTCTAAGCGTCTGGGGCGAGGCCCAGCGTAGGTGGGAGATGAATCGCCCGTACATAAACCTCTTGGCCACCCCTGTGACAGATATGACGAACATAAGTTCGT
>NZ_SJUW01000022.1:0-15909 GCF_004337105.1 Exiguobacterium sp. SH3S1
CTGACCGCCCCCAGGAAAGCGGCGTGCCGGACAGGGCGGCTCGAAGGGCAATGAAAGCAGATGAGCGTCATCCCATCCGGGACGACGCTCATCTGCTTAAAATCATTTGAAGTTTTTCAGTGCCCTCCCCAGTTGAGCGGTGGTACACTAGTCAGTCGATTGCTTTTGCTTGCTTCATAACGTCTCGTTCAATCGCTTCACGTTTCGCCGTCGTCGTCTCGGCACTATCCGCGTGAACACTGAAATAGAACTTGATCTTTGGCTCTGTGCCAGACGGGCGGAGACAGAACCATGACCCGTCCTCGAAGACGAATTTGAGCACGTTCGAAGACGGCAAGTCGATGTCCTCGGTCGTATTTTGACGAAGCTCGGTTGCGACTTGTTGCTTGTAATCCTCGAAGCGGACGACTTCATAGCCGGCAACTTCTTGCGGCGGGTTGGCACGGAACGCTTCCATCATCCGGCCGATCTGTTCAAGCCCGGCTTTCCCTTTCAACGTCATCGATTGAAGCGATTCCTCATAAAAGCCATACTTCTCATAAATCGCTTGGAGCGCGTCATACAACGTTCGCCCCTGCGCCTTATGGAAAGCTGCCATCTCGGCGCCGAGCACGCACGCCTGAACAGCGTCTTTATCACGGCAGAAGTCGCCGATCAAATAACCGTAGCTCTCT
This sequence comes from Exiguobacterium sp. SH3S1, assembly GCF_004337105.1. Lineage (NCBI taxonomy): Bacteria > Bacillati > Bacillota > Bacilli > Caryophanales > Exiguobacterium > Exiguobacterium sp. SH3S1. The sequence goes on from NZ_SJUW01000022.1 coordinate 675, forward strand.
TCATAACCGAACAAGAACTCGTACTCACCTGACTCCTCATACTGTTTAATCTTCTCACCGATGAATTTAAAGCCGGTGAGCGTGTTCTCGAGATGCACGCCATACGCTTTGGCGATGGCCGCCCCGAGCTCGGACGTGACGATCGTTTTCGCGACGAATCCGTTCGCTGGCAGCGTGCCGGTCTCGACTTTTTGCGATAGGATGTAATCCATCAAGAGCGCTCCGGTCTGGTTCCCCGTCAAGACGAACCATTCCCCGTCGCGGTCACGCACGGTGAAGCCGACGCGGTCACCATCGGGATCGGTCGCCATGAGCAGATCAGCGCTGACACGGTCACCATATTCCATCGCCAGCTTGAACGCCGCTCGCTCTTCCGGGTTCGGGGAACTGACCGTCGGGAACGCGCCGTCTGGTTCGGCTTGCTCTTCGACGATCGTAACATGGTCAAACCCGTACGCCTTGAGTCCTTCCATAATTGGGCGACGTCCCGTGCCATGAAGGGGCGAGAAGACGATTTTCAGGGCGTCTGTTGGGACGTCCTTATGGATTCGAATCGCTTGAAGAGCTTCCAAATAAGCAGCATCGACAGACTCATCGACAGTGACGAGCGTCCCGTCGGCGCGGAGTGTTGCTTCGTCTTGGACCGGGATGCTTAACTCGTCCTCGATCGCGTTGACGTAAGACACGAGCTCGTCCGCCTCGGCCGGCGGTAATTGCCCGCCGTCGGCGCCATACACTTTAAAGCCGTTATACTCAGGCGGGTTATGACTCGCCGTGATGACGACTCCTCCAAACGCGCCTAAGCGTCTGACGGCGAATGACAGCTCTGGCGTTGTCCGTAAGCTCGGGAACAAGTAAGTCTTGATCCCGTTCGATGCAAACGTTCGTGCCGCCTCGAGCGCGAATTCAGGTGAGTAGTGACGTGGATCATGGGCGATGACGACACCGTGCCGTTTCGCTTCCTCGCCTGACGCCGAAATAAAGTCGGCAAATCCTTGTGCCGCTTTACGAATCGTATAGACGTTCATTCGATTGGCACCTGGTCCGATCTCACCGCGCATACCACCCGTTCCGAATTCAAGCGTCTTATAAAACGCTTCTTCGAGTGTCGTCTCATTTTTTGCCATCTCGTCTAATTCGGTCCGAAGATAAGGTTCAAGTTCCTCATATTGATTCCAACGCTCATATGTTTGTTGCCATGCCATGGTCAATTCCCCTTTCGACGTTCAAATTCAATCGAAGTACTCGCCAATTTGTTCCATCTTGTATACGATGGGAGTAACGAAACTTCGAGGTGATACTATGTTTCCAACTATGCGTGCCCAAGAATTGAAACAAATCGTCCATACGGACTCAATCCGATTTATTGATTGCCGCTATTCATTGAACGACGCTTCATACGGAAAATACGTGTACCGTCAAGGACATCTCCCGAATGCCATCCATCTCGACTTGATGGAAGACTTGTCAGGCCCTGTGTCCGTTCACGGCGGACGTCACCCGCTCCCGTCAAAAGCAGCGTGGACGGAGACGCTCCGACGCATCGGCATCCAAAAGGACGACTTGATCATTATTTACGACGACGGTTTCCCATACGCCGCACGTGCTTGGTGGTTATTCAAGTGGGCCGGCCATGAGCGCGTCATCGTGCTCGAAGGCGGAATTCAGGCCGGCATCACTTACTGTGGTGAGACAACGACCGAGATTCCGACGTACCCTGCTTCGACATACGTCCCTGATTTCCACGACGATATGATCGCCACGATCGAAGACGTGCGCGCCGCAACGACAACAGGCGGCCTATATGACTCAAGAACGGCCGACCGTTACGACGGAAGCCACGAACCGATCGATAAAAAAGCCGGGCATATCCCGAACGCCCTGCTCTGCCCATACGTAGACGCTGTCACGGAGCTCGGGACGCTTCAAGACTTTCACGATTTGCGCGAACTTTACACCAACGTGCTCGATGTCCCGAACCCGATTTTTTATTGCGGCAGCGGTGTCACCGCTTGCGTGAACATTTTGGCGTTGCACGCGCTCGGTAAAGACGATGTCCGTCTCTATCCCGGTTCATACTCTGACTGGATCAGTTATCCAGACAACAAGGTCCACCCATAACGGGTGGATTTTTTTATCAAAATTAGACGAGAATACTCCCACTTCTAAACGACGCGGGCGAAGCCCTAGTGAAAGTGGGAGATGAATCGCCTTCGAACCAGGCGTGTCTTTCGATACGTCAATGGTTCGACATCGTGTTTGAACTTCCTGAAATCCGGTAAAAAATAAGTGTCACGTTCCTTGAAAACTGAAGATATAGGGTTGTGGCAGGAAGTTCGTCTGTCACGTAAAATCTTCAACGTTCACCTAGCGGATGACCGAAGTAGCGAAAACCAAGCAAAGTAGGCATCCGCACTAAAGAAACGGACAAGATCAACTTTCAACCGTCGGGACAACGGGGGTAGCCTGATAATGTTCCGGTCGTTAGGCCGGATAACTCAGGAATCCTCCACCTCTAAGCAAGGCCTAGGTGGGGGTAGTTCAATTCACACTCGTCGGCTTGATGTTCCAAACCGCGTTCGCATATTCCGTGATGGTGCGGTCACTCGAGAAAATACCAGACTTAGCCGTATTGACGATTGAACTTTCCGCCCAACGCGCCTTATCTGCGAACGCTTCATCGACGCGTCGCTGTGCCTGCATGTAGGACATGAAGTCTTTCAAGACGAGGAAGTCATCATTATAGACGAGAAGCGAATCAAAGATCGCTTGGAATTGATACTCCCCGACCTTATCGAACGTCCCGTTGACGAGACTGTCGACGACGTTACGTACTTCGGTGTTGGCATGATAAATGTCGGCCGCATGATACCCGCCGAATTTCTTATAGTTCATGACTTCTTGCGGCGCCAATCCGAAAATGAAGATATGGTCGTCACTGACCGCATCGCGAATCTCGATGTTCGCCCCGTCAAGCGTACCGATTGTGAGCGCTCCGTTCATCATGAACTTCATGTTTCCGGTTCCTGACGCCTCGTAGCTCGCCGTCGAGATCTGTTCACTAACGTCCGAGCCCGGGAAGATCCGTTCGGCCATCGAGACGCGGTAGTTCTCAAGAAAAACGATCTTGATGAACTGACTCGCCCGTTTGTCCTTGTTAATCATCGACGCGAGGGCATTGATGTAGCGGATGACTTCTTTCGCGTAATAATAACCTGGCGCCGCTTTCGCTCCGAAGATGAACGTCCGTGGGACCATTGTGAACGTCGGGTCTGCTTGAATCTTTTGATAGAGCGCGTGAATATGCATCGCGTTCATGAGCTGACGCTTGTACGCGTGCAGACGTTTGACTTGAACATCGAAAATCGAGTTCGGGTCGACACTGATTCCCGTCTCATCTTGAATGTAAGCCGCTAAGTCGAGTTTATTTTGTTGTTTTACTTCCATCACTTGCTCCTGGAAGCTCGTATCTTTCGAGACGCCCATCAACTTCTCAAGATCGTTCGGGTGCTCGATCCATGACGGACCGATTGCGTCCGTGATCAAGTTCGATAGACGTGGATTTGATTTCAAGAGCCAACGGCGATGCGTGATGCCGTTCGTCTTGTTATTGAAACGAAGCGGGAACATTTCGTACAAGTGGCGCATCTCGCGTTGTTTTAAAATATCTGTATGAATACGGGCGACCCCGTTCGTCGAATGTGACCCGACGACGGCAAGGTTTGCCATGTTAATGTAATTGTTCGAGACGATCGCAATCTCACCCATATGCGGTTCAAGGTGTGGATAATTGACGAGCACGTCTCTACAGAAACGACGGTTGATTTCATTAATGATTTGATAGATTCGTGGTAATAGACGCTCGTACATCTCGACCGGCCACTTTTCAAGCGCCTCGGCGAGAAGTGTATGGTTTGTGAACGACATGACACTCTTCGTCACGCGCCACGCCTCATCCCAGCCATATCCGTGATCATCCATCAAAATCCGCATCAGTTCAGGGATCGCGACGACCGGGTGGGTATCGTTAATGTGGACAGCGTAGTAGTCGCCTAAATGTTTGAGTGATTTGTTGTGTCGCAAGTAAGACGCGATCATCGATTGGACACCCGCTGACACGAAGAAGTACTGTTGTTTCAAACGGAGCACTTTACCTTCATACGTCGTGTCGTCCGGATAAAGGAACTCCGAGATCGTCGCAATCGACTGCTTGTGTTTCAACAAGTCTTTGTACGACCCTTTCGTGCGTTCCATATACTCTTCGTCATCAAATGGCGACTCCGCATTCCAAAGCCGGAGCGTGTTCACAACGTCGTTCTTGTAACCGATGATCGGCATATCGTATGGGACGGCGCGTACGACTTCGTCTGGGTGATGAACGACACGGAGACGGTCTCCGATCTGCTTCATCTCGATCCAGCCCCCAAAATTCACGTCAACCGCACGATCGGCACGGCGCGTCTCCCACATATTTCCGTCTCGGAGCCAGTTGTCCGGCAACTCGACTTGATAGCCGTCGACGATTTTTTGTTTGAACAAACCGTAACGATAACGAATCCCGTTACCGTGACCGGGCAGACTGAGCGCGGCAAGTGAATCGAGGAAACAAGCGGCCAGACGGCCCAGTCCACCATTACCGAGTCCAGGTTCCGGCTCGAACTCCGTGATTTCCGTGAAATCAAAACCGAGTTCTTCAAGTCCTTCTTGGACAACTTCTAAAACATCCATACTGAGTAAGTTGTTATAGAGGAAGCGGCCTAACAAAAACTCGAGCGAGAAATAGATGACTTGCTTGCTCTGTTTGGCTTCTTGCTTGTCGCGTGTGTTGATCCATTTCGGAATCGCTTGTTCACGCACCATCGTTGCCAACGTTTGATACACTTCCTGCTCGGTCCCTTCATCGAACGATTTCCCGTTTAAGGCGACGAATCTTTCTTGAAACGAAGTGACGAAGCTCTGTTTATCTGTAAACATATATGTGTAAATCTCCTTCCAGTCATGCGAATAGGTGATATAACTCACGGTATTGCTTAGCGGATTGTTTCCAGCTGAAGTCCGAAGTCATCGCTTGATGGACGAGCGCATTCCAAGTGTTATCCTCGTAGAAGACACGAATTGATTTTTCAATCGTCGCGAGCATCTCGTGAGCGTTGTAGTTCAAGAAACCGAAGCCAGTCCCTTCTTGCGTATAATCATTGTAAGGTTTGACCGTGTCTCGGAGTCCGCCTGTCTCACGAACGATCGGAAGCGTTCCATAACGCATCGAGATCAATTGGCTAAGGCCGCACGGTTCGAATCGAGATGGCATCAAGAAGGCGTCTGATCCCGCATAAATCAAGTGGGCCAGTTCGATATCGAACCCGATATACGAACCGATTTTCCCAGGATGGGCTGCCGTCATCTCATGAACAATCGCCTCATATTCAGGTTGACCCGATCCAAGGAAGACGAACTGGCAATCCAAATTCCCCAACTCATGGTTCACCGCATGAATCAAATCGAGACCTTTTTGCTCGACGAGACGACTCACGAATCCGATCAACATGATATCATCACGCACTTCGAGACCGTAACGTTCTTGAAGCATGCGCTTGTTGGCAAGCTTCCCTGTTTTGACCGTATCGAGATCATACGTTTGTGCGATTCGTTTGTCCGTGCTCGGGTCGTTCGTCGCCAAATCGAGACCGTTCAAGATGCCGCGGACGTCGACGGCACGGTGGCGTAGTGCCGCATCTAAACCTTCGCCATAGTAAGGTTCCATGATCTCATCGCGATAAGATGGACTCACCGTCGTGATTTGGTCGGAATGGACGATACCGGCCTTCATGTAATTGACGAGGCCGTTATGTTGGATGCCCTCTGCCGTGAAATGCTCGTGCCCAAACTGCAGCAGTTCACCAAGCACAGCTTCCGGGAAGATCCCCTGGTATTGCAGGTTATGGATAGTAAAGACCGTTCGAATCTTTTGGTACGCTTCGATGTGTTGATAATGGATTCGTAGAAACGCCGGAAGGACACCCGTCTGCCAATCGTGGCAGTGCAACACGTCCGGAACTTCTTCAATCTGCCCGATCATCTCAAGGACGGCTCGGGAGAAAAAGGCGAATCGTTCTGCATCATCGTAATGACCGTAGAGCACGCCTTCGCGATTAAAATAGTACTCGTTATCGATAAAGTAATACGTGATCCCGTCGCGCTCTAACTTCAAGACGGCCCCGAACTGCTTACGCCAGCCGACCGGGACGATCAAATCGAATAAATATTCCATCTCATCGACATATTCTTGTGCAATCGAGCCATACTTCGGCATTACGACACTGACATCTTCACCAAGGCTAGACACCGCTTGAGGGAGCGAGCCAATCACATCGGCAAGCCCCCCCGTTTTCATGAACGGTGCCGCTTCTGAAGCGACATACCATATTTTCATAATATCCTCCTTTAAACCGTTGTCCGTTTTCTGATGACGATCGGTTCATCGACCGTTCCACGAATGACCTGTCCACGTTTCACGACCACTTCTTTGTCTAAAATGGCGTTCTCGACGACAGCCCCTTCTTCGATGATCGACTTGGATAAAATGATTGAATTTTTGACGCGCGCATGTTCACTGATGACCACACCCCGGAACAAAATGCTAGTTTGGACTTCTCCACTGATTTTACATCCATTGGCGACTAGCGCTTCATTCACTTTCGCCCCTTTCAAGTAGCGAGTCGGCGGCTCATGTTTGATCTTCGTGTAAATATGAGGGAAGTCGTAGATGATTCCTTCTTGGCGAAGTAAGCGCATACTTTCATTATAGTACGAAAGCACCGAGTGAATCACCTGCGTTTTACCCGTATAGTGATATCCATGAACGTGGAGACGGTGGAGCTGAGGACGAATAACGCCGTCTAACAAGTCATACTCCCCTTTTGACGTCGCTTCATCGACGAGGCGGAGGAATAAGTTTTTCGACATAACGATCGTTTCTGTATATGCATGCTCATCGTCCGGGCTAAAGCCGCGCTCCCCGATCCCGACGACACGGTCGTTTTCCCCGAGTCGAATCGGACGACAGTAGCCACATTTTTGTTCATGCTCCGTGTAGGCGAGCGTGATGTCCGCACCCATCGATTTATGATGTTCGAGCATGTTTTGATAATCGATTGTCGTCAACACGTTCGAGCCGGTAATGACGACGTAAGCTTGTTTGCTGCGCACGAAGTGTTCCCGGTGCATCGCGAAGTTCGCTAAATCTCCGAGATAGGCTTCGCCATCCGGTTTAAGCGCCGGCGGGAAGATATGCAATCCGCCTTGTGAGCGGTCAAGATCCCACTCTTTGCCTGATCCTACATGGTCCATTAAAGAACGATACTTATCAAGTGTAAAAATCCCAACTTGATCGATACCTTGGGTAATCATATTCGTCAATGTAAAGTCGATGAGACGATAGCGCCCCGAGAACGGGACAGATGCTAAGTTGCGATGTCCCGTTAACTCCGGGAATAACCCTTCTTCGGTACCTAAGTTGATGATTCCTAACAAATCATTCGTCAACAATAACGCCTCCTTGCGTCGGTCTATTTTAGTATCAAGCACGTTGCTTGAAGACTGTTCCACTTTCGATATTTTCATGCGGCTCGATGACAACGATGTCACCCCCCGGCTCACCAACTGTCGCGCCGTCTTCAATGACGGCACAGCTAGCGACAATGGCTCTATGAATTGTAACGTCTTTCCCGATGCGGGCCCCTGGCATGATGACGGAGTCTTTCACAAGCGACCCTTCACCGACACGCACGTCATAGAACAAGACCGAATGTTGGACTTCTCCTTCGATTCGGCATCCTTCATTGATGACCGACTGCTCGACACAAGCATCTTTTCCGATGAATTGCGGCGTTTGGTTCGGGTTGACCGAGTAAATTTTAAAGTCTGGGTCATATAAATCGAACGGAGGATCTTCTTCGAGCAGGTCCATGTTCGCTTCCCATAGTGACTGGATCGTACCAACGTCTTTCCAGTAGCCTTTGAATTTATAGGCGAAGACGTTCAATCCGTCGATAAGCGTGTTTGGAATGATGTTCTTCCCAAAGTCAAAGCTTGACGTCTCGTCTTCCGCGTCTTGAATCAAGTGTTCGCGCAACACTTTCCAGTTGAAGATATAGATCCCCATCGACGCCAAGTTGCTCTTCGGCTTCTCAGGTTTTTCATCGAATTCGTTAATACGCAAATCATCGCTCGTATTCAAGATTCCGAAGCGCGGTGCTTCATCCCATGGGACGGCCATGACTGAAATCGTCACATCGGCTTGTTTTTCTTTGTGGAAATCGAGCATCTTCTCGTAATCCATTTTGTAAATGTGATCTCCCGATAAGATCAACACGTACTCCGGATCGTAGTCATCGATATAGCTCAAGTTCCGGTAGATCGCATTCGCAGTACCTTCGTACCAGTTTTTCCCCGACTGAGCTTGGTATGGCGGCAAGATAGCTAATCCGCCATTGCGGCGATCTAAATCCCAGGCAGACCCGATGCCGAGGTAACGGTTTAATTCTAACGGCTCATATTGTGTCAACACACCGACTGTCGTGATTCCCGAATTCGTACAGTTCGATAGTGGGAAATCGATAATCCGGTACTTCCCTCCAAAGTTGACGGCAGGCTTTGCCGTCTTTCTTGTGAGAGGCCCAAGTCTCTTGCCTTCCCCGCCAGCGAGGAGCATCGCAACCATTTCTTGCTTCATAGTACTGCCTCCTAAATTCATAATATAAACCTCTAATACCCTTTTTCGCTGTTTCCTAATGTATTCCTGCTTAAATTATTATATGATAGCGTTTACATTTTGAATTTTATTGAAAGTTTGACGATATAATGAATAGAGAAAGAGGTGAGACGATGAGAGCATGGCTCGGGGTTGTGTTTATTGCTGGATTGGTTGCCGTCGGCTTCACAGTCAGCGGAGCTTTAAAAGAAGAGATTGACCAAGCGAAAACGATTGTCGAGTGGGGTGAAGAGGCCGTCAGCTCCGCTCCGCTCTCATCGAAACATGCTGTCACGCTCACTTATAAAGGAGGGGCGGAACAGCTGTACTTGAACGGTCGCCGCAACGACGTCTCCGTCAATGGGCTTCCGAATCACATCCGTGAAGCAATCATCGTCATTGAGGACCGGAAGTTCAACGCCCATCCCGGCTATGACCTCGGAGGGATTGCCCGAGCGTTCATCAATAACGCCAACGAATCGTCGGTCCAAGGCGGGAGCACGATTACCCAACAACTGGCCCGAAACGTTTATTTAACGCACGAACGGACGTATGAGCGCAAAGTAAAGGAATTAATGATCGCACGAGCGCTTGAAAAAAATTATAGTAAAAAAGAAATTATGACCGCCTACAGCAACGTCATTTTCTTCGGTCATAACGTCTATGGTATCCAGTCGGCGGCCGATACGTACTTCTCCCGTCCACTCGACGATTTGAACTGGAACCAGATCGCTTACTTGCTGACCGTGCCGAATAATCCGTCCCTTTACGATCCGCTTGACCCGTCGCCTGCCTTTTACGAGCGTAAAGATCGCATCCTCACGCAATTGAGAGATGCGGGCGTCCTATCAAAGCAAGCATATGATGCGTTTCACGGCGTCAAACTCAAGGCCTCTTATCGCAGCCACAAAGTCCGCTATCCAGACTATATGGACACGGTCATGAAAGACGCGGTCCGCCTCGTCCGTACACGTTATGACCTCGATGAAGAGGCGGCCAAAAACTACTTGGCGAGCAATAAAGCGACAGTCGAAACGTATTTGTCCGTCGAACGTCAAAACCAAGCGAAACAAGTGATGAGCCGCTTACCGAACGGCTTGAACGGGGGCTATGCCGAATTGACGCCGAACGGGCGCATCGTCGCCCTCGTCGATTCTGATATGAAGCAGAGTGGTGAATTCAACCGGGCCACCCAAGCGTACCGGCAGCCGGGCTCGGCTATAAAACCTGTCCTTGTGTTTGCGCCTTACATCGAAGAGACCGGAGCGACGCTCGATACGGTGCTTGACGGACGACCTGTCTGTTACGGGACGTATTGCCCGACGAACAGCGGCAACCGTGTCCTAGGCGACGTCACGCTCCAAGATACGATCGCTTACTCGTATAACACACCGGCACTCGCCGCGTTCACGGCGATCGACCAAGAGCGAGCGTACGAGACGGCCGACATGATGTTCAGCCAGTGGGATCCAGCCAAGGACAGCAATCTCGCGAGCGCGCTCGGCGGTCTGACACAAGGAGTATCTCCGAAGGAACTCGCTGCCGCGTACACGCCTTTTCTCAATAAAGGTGTGTACGTATCTGGTCAGACGATTAAAGAAATCCGCTTTGCTTCGGGCGTCCCGACAATCAGCCCGGACATGATGAAACAAGCCGTCTGGTCGGACGAGACGGCCTCGGCGATGCAAGAAGCGTTATCTGCCGTCACAACGTACGGGACGGGACGTTACGCCGGCCAGATCAAGCGCCCTTACGTCGGAGGCAAGACCGGCACGACCAACTCGCATAAGGACATGTGGTATGTCGGCTTGACCGATCAGACGATCACGGCAATCTGGCTCGGTGCCGACACGCCGCGTCCGTTCCCGGAGCTTGCCAACCGGGCGTACCCGGCTATCGTTTGGACAGAGGCGCATCGCTAAAAAACAAGGCTAGAGGATGAGTCCTCTAGCCTTGTTTCGTCTGTCTGTATGTTTTCAGATGGACCAGCCACTCTTCTCCTGTCACAGTGTTCATAAGATGATATCCCCGACCGAGTTAAACAGCCTGAGGAGCGCCCAAACGAGCCCGCTTAACAGAATCGCCCACATCATCGCTTGAATCAACAAGAGCCCGATTGCTCGAAGTGTCGACATCAACTGGCTGACTTGCCAAATGTAGTAGAATAAATAGACGACAAACGTGCCAAGCAAGACCGCAATCGCTGCCGGCAGTGAAGTCAAAAACAAAAAACTGACACCTGAACCGACCAAGAAAATTGTCGCTCCTGGCTTTAAGCGATGGAGCGAGCTCCCGTTCGTCTCACGCGCAAAAAATGCGAAACCGAGTTGGTTAAACGTATCGGCGACGAGTTTAAAGGCGCTAAACAGCATGAAGTATATCGTGAAGAACATGACGAGCACGAGGATCTTCGTCTCTTGGACAGACAACAGCGCGATGATTTCACTATACACCCCGACACGCGTCAGCCATTGAATGGCGTATTCAGATGTGGCGATAGCGAGTGACATCGAAAAAAGAATGATCCCAATCAACGGGGCGTAGCTTAACAAGTACACATTTGTTTTCATATCGGCTCTCATTTCACAAGAATTTCTCATATTCAGTGCAAATCTATTATCAAGTATATTATAATATTCGTAGTCACGGAGAACAAAAGGGGGATTTTTAAATGGGATTATTACTAATGGTCGGAATCAGCGTCGCCTTCCTTGCGGCGATCTTAACAGCAGGATACAACAGAAAACCTGAAGGTAATCAATAAGAGCCGCGATTCTCACGAATCGGGCTCTTTTTTCTTACTTTAATCCCGCATAACCTTGTTGGCGTAGCGCCTCATAGACGATGATGGCCGCCGTGTTCGAGACGTTGAGCGAACGGACGAGGTTTGACTGGGGCAAGCGGATGCAGCGGTCAAGGTTGTCCTCGATCACTTCCATCGGCAAGCCTTTCGTCTCACGTCCGAAGACGAAGAAATAGTCCTTCTCGACGTCAGACACGTCAAGGTCACTCGGATACTGTTCGCCGTACTTTGTAATATAGAAAAACTCGCCGTCCGGATGTTGTGCCCATAGTTCGTCAAGCGAGTCATGGTAACGGACGTCAACGAACTGCCAATAGTCGAGGCCGGCCCGTTTTAACATTTTGTCATCCGTCGAGAAGCCGAGCGGACGAATCAGATGGAGCACCGAGTTCGTTGCCGCACACGTCCGCGAGACGTTGCCCGTATTTGCCGGGATTTCCGGTTGAAACATTACTACATGGTTAGCCATAATCTATTCCTCACTTCACTTGTTCGATATCGAGTAATCGTTGTTTTTGATCGAGCCCGCCCGCAAAACCCGTGAGCTGTCCGCTGCTGCCGACGACACGATGGCATGGGAAGATGACAGGCAGCGGATTACGGTTCAACGCCTGGCCGACAGCACGGACTGCTTTCGGACGTCCGATCTGCTCCGCGATTTGTTTATACGTCCGCGTCTCACCAGACGGGATCGTCAACAGCGCATCCCACACTTCTTGTTGGAAAACCGTCCCGTTCATGTCAATCCAGGCGCGGTCAATTGCTTGGAGTCCTTCCCGTTCGACCCGTTCGATCATGTCGACGAGCCACATCGGTGCGCTCCCATCTGCCTGTTCTGTTTCCGCAAAATCTAACGCAATTAATTTCCCCTGCTCATTTAATTCGTATGATAACGTTCCCCATTTAGATGACACGGTCTTCACGTTCCCACTCCTCTCGGAATATACGAATCTCTTCTTTAACCAGTTCTGATTGCTCTACGCGTTCGATCTCTTGATAGATTGCTTCGGCATCAGTACCGAGAATCGCACCGATCGCCCAGACAGCCGTCGCCCGCATGTCTTCACGCTCATCGGTTTGAATGAATGTTTCGAGCACCGAGACGGCTGACGGTTCACGATAATGCGCGAGCGCTAAGATCGCGTTACGTTGAATAGGCTTCTTACCGCGCCACGAGCCGGACAAGTGACCAAACTTCGCCTTGAACTCGCGGTTACTCAAGCTGAGCAGCGGTTCGAGCAACGGTTTGACGACTTCTGCCTCCGGCAACAGCTCTTCATGATGGCGCCAATCTTTCTTACGGTTATATGGACAGACTTGTTGGCACGTATCACAGCCGTAAAGGCGTCCGCCAAGCTTCGAGCGGAACTCTCTCGGCATGAGCGTCTTCATCTGGGTCAAGTAAGCGATGCACCGTTTGGCGTCAAGCACACCCGGTTCGACGAGCGCCGTCGTCGGACAGGCGGTCATGCACTTATCACAGTCCCCGCACCCGTCCTCGATTGCTGTATCGGGCGGCAGATATGTGTCTAAAATCATCTCGCCCAAGTACAGGTAAGATCCCTTCTCCGGCGAAATGATCGAGCAATTTTTTCCACTAAACCCGATTCCGGCCCGTTCGGCCACAGCCCGGTCAACGAGTTCACCCGTGTCGACCATCGAGCGCGTTTTGACGCCGGGAACGAGTTCTTCGATATACACTTGAAGCTGTTCAAGCCGTGAGCCGACGGCGCGATGATAGTCAAGCCCCCACGAGGCACGCGCGAACAACCCACGCCGTTCACCTACCACGCTTCGGGGCGCATCTTTCAATTTGCTCGGGTAGGCAACCGCAATCGCAATGATCGACTGGGCGTCCTCTAACAATAGTTCAGGCGTCGTCCGCTTATCAAGATCCGGTTCTTCAAATCCTGAAGCGAAGTCTTTCTCTTGTTGTTTGATGAGCCGTTGTTTCATGACGATGAACGGATCGGCCGTCGTCACTTTCAACTCATCGATCCCGATTGACGCAGCGTACTCGACAATCTGTTGTTTTAGTATCTCAGGAGTCATCCCATTCATCACCTCACTCTTCTTATTTTCGCATACAAAAAATCTCCCCGCCACTAAGGGCAGAGAGATATGAAGCGGGTGAAGAGAATCGAACTCTCGTCATCAGCTTGGAAGGCTGAGGTTTTACCATTAAACTACACCCGCAGAGAGTACCGGTGGTCGGAGTCGAACCGACACTCCAGAGGAACACGATTTTGAGTCGTGCGCGTCTACCAATTCCGCCACACCGGCATATTATGTTGGAGGCGCCAGTCGGAATCGAACCGACGATAGAGGAGTTGCAGTCCTCTGCCTTACCACTTGGCTATGGCGCCAAAGAGATTAAATGGAGCGGAAGACGGGATTCGAACCCGCGACCCCGACCTTGGCAAGGTCGTATTCTACCACTGAACTACTTCCGCAAAATGGCTGGGCTGGAAGGGATCGAACCTACGCATGTCGGAATCAAAATCCGATGCCTTACCACTTGGCTACAGCCCAACAAAATGGGGCGACTGAAGGGAATTGAACCCTCGAATGCCGGAATCACAATCCGGTGCGTTAACCACTTCGCCACAATCGCCATAATAAACAGGGGCAGCAGGAATCGAACCCGCGCTGACGGTTTTGGAGACCGTAGTTCTACCGCTAAACTATGCCCCTAAAGTGGTGGGGGGGGGCGGATTCGAACCGCCGAACCCGAGGGAGCGGATTTACAGTCCGCCGCGTTTAGCCACTTCGCTACCCCCCCACATGGTGGCTTTGGACGGAATCGAACCGCCGACACAAGGATTTTCAGTCCTTTGCTCTACCAACTGAGCTACAAAGCCATGTATGTAGTAATTTAGTTAAATAAAAAAATGGCGGTCCTGACGGGATTCGAACCCGCGATCTTCTGCGTGACAGGCAGACATGTTAACCGCTACACCACAGGACCAAAGCTAATTGCGGGGGCTGGATTTGAACCAACGACCTTTGGGTTATGAGCCCAACGAGCTACCAGACTGCTCCACCCCGCGACGATATAAAAATTAAATGGTGACCCGTACGGGAATCGAACCCGTGTTACCGCCGTGAAAGGGCGGTGTCTTAACCGCTTGACCAACGGGCCATAATTAGTATGGATAAACTGGCGGAGAGCAAGGGATTCGAACCCTTGAGACGGTTGTGCCGCCTACACGAATTCCAATCGTGCTCCTTCGGCCACTCGGACAGCTCTCCAAAGAAGAGAAAAAGTGGCTCCGCAAGTAGGATTTGAACCTACGACCTACCGGTTAACAGCCGGTTGCTCTACCACTGAGCTATTGCGGAACGATCTTGCCTGGCAACGTCCTATCCTCACAGGGGGAGACCCCCAACTACTTTCGGCGCTGAAGCGCTTAACTTCCGTGTTCGGCATGGGAACGGGTGTGGCCGCTTCGCTGTCGCCACCAGACAAGTATTATATTAACATCATTTAACAGTGACGTCAATATGTTTTTAAGAGATTGAACTCTCAAAACTGAAGATTCATCAATACAAACCATTTCTAGATCAAAGCCTCGACCGATTAGTATCATTCAGCTCCACACGTCGCCGTGCTTCCACCCATGACCTATCTACCTCATCGTCTCTGAGGGGTCTTTCTTGATTGCTCAAAGGGAAATCTCATC
>NZ_SJUW01000023.1:0-14989 GCF_004337105.1 Exiguobacterium sp. SH3S1
CTCCAGGATGTGTAGTTATAGCCAGTTTAGTCCGAAACGGCAAGGACGTACAGCGTCGCCCCGAGGGCACGCCGACTCCCGGGGGAACAGCGGGCAAGGCGAGACCCAGCAGCGACATCGTCGCGATGCGGCTCGCTGACCGCCCCCAGGAAAGCGGCGTGCCGGACAGGGCGGCTTGAAGGGCAATGAAAGCAGAGGAGCGCCATCCCATCCGGGATGACGCTCCTCTGCTCAAAATTATTTGAAGTTTTTCAGTGCCCTCCAATCAGATAAACAGATTTGTTATTTCATCTGTCTACCTATTGGGGAGCATATCAAACCGTTCAGCGGGTTTTCTTGACTTCCTGTCAGCGTCGGAATGCCCCTTCAACATCTTCCGTCGGAACGACGTTAATAAAGACGTGTGAATCGGCATCTTTACAGATACGGGTAATCTCACGCACTTCGTGGCGTTGGGCGACCATCATGAGCGTCGCTTTCTCGACTTTCGAGTACGTACCGATCGCTGGCATGAGCGTGATGCCGCGGAACACGTGTTGGTGCAACTCTTGCGTCACTTCGTCTGGATGATTCGTGACGATGAAGAGCGTCTGACGCTGTGTATTCGTGTAAATCTCATCGATGACTTTCGACGTCACGTACAAGAAGACGATCGTATACAGCGCCGTCGGCCATCCGAACAAAGCACCGGCCCAAAGCGCGATCATCATGTTCATGAGGAACAAGTAGACGCCGACCGAGTTGTTCGTGAACTTCGCTAGGATGAGGGCGACGATATCAAACCCTCCGGTCGAGGCACCGAACCGAATCGTGATGCCTGACCCGATGGCGAGCAATACCCCGCCGAAGACGGCGTTTAAGAGTGGATCGTCCGAGAGGAGCTGCGATTGCGGAAGCACGCGAATGAACAAGGTGACCGAGGCAACGCTGATCAACGTATGGATCATCATGTTCTTTCCGAGCATAAAATAACTGACGACTAAAAGCGGTACGTTCAAGATGAAGAACCAAATGCCTTCACCGAGCTCAAACGGCGTACCGGCAAATAAGGTCGTGAAAATTTGGGCCAAGCCCGTAAACCCAGTCGAGTAAACCCCCGCTGGGATTAAGAATAATGTCATCGATAATGCGACGAACACTCCCCCGATGATCGAAACGATCCCGATGCGCGCGTGTTCTTTAACGGATTCCGTCAAGTTCTGTCTCCCCTTTCAAAATTAGCTAAGCATCAAGATAACATACATTCAAAGCCATGCCTACAACAAAAATAATGGGATGTGCCCGCCTGTATCACAAAAAAGCAAGCCGGCCGAAGCCGACTTGCTGCCCTGATACGTTTGGTCACGCTTTCACTGTCTCGATCGTCACTGAATCATTCGCCGGAACCGTTACCGCGTTTCCGTACACACGAATCGTAACGTCCGTTCCATTTGTCTGTTTGATCGTCACTTGTTCACGCGTCGATGTGACCGTCAAGTGATGGCCGCGCCAGAGCACGTTGAACGAGTAACCGTCCCAATCTTTCGGGATCATCGGGCTGAACGTGAGTTCGGTCTCGAGGGCGCGCATCCCAGCGAAGCCGTGGACGATCGCCATCCACGAACCGACCATCGATGTGATGTGAAGACCGTCTTCTGTATCGTTGTTGTAGTTATCAAGATCGAGTCGGGCTGAGCGTTGGTACAGCTCGACCGCTTTGTCTTCATAACCGACTTCAGCTGCCACGATCGAGTAGACACAAGGCGACAAGCTCGACTCATGCACCGTACGCGGCTCATAGAAGTCGAAGTTCGCACGTTTTTGTTCGAGCGTGAAGCGGTCGCTGAACGTGTACAGGCCTTGGAGCACGTCCGCCTGCTTGATAAAGTTCGAGCGGAGGATGCGGTCCCACGACCAATTTTGGTTAAGTGGCAAGTGTTTCGGATCGAGGTCTTTCACTAAGATCTGCTCTTTATCCATGAACCCGTCTTGCTGCATGAACACGTCCGGGACGAGGTCGTCTTTCGGATAGTACATCTTCGTTTGGATATCAGCCCACTTCGCGAGTTCCGCATCCGTCAAGTTGAGCGTTGCTGTCAACTCGTCGAGTCGTGCCGGTTCTGCTTCTTTCAAGTAGTTGTACACTTCTTGCGTGTACTCGAGCGTCCAAGCGGCGATCAAGTTCGTGTACCAATTGTTGTTGACGTTGTTGTCGTATTCGTTCGGACCTGTGACGCCTAGGATCATGTACACGTCTTTGTGTGGTACAAAGTTGACGCGGCTAGCCCAGTAACGCGAGATCTCGACCAATACTTCAAGTCCGTATTGACCTAGGTACGACTTGTCGCCCGTGAAGTTCGTGTAGTTGAAGATCGCATGGGCAATCGCACCGTTCCGGTGAATCTCTTCATGGGTGATCTCCCACTCGTTGTGGCACTCTTCCCCGTTCATCGTCACCATCGGATACAAGGCGCCCTTCATCCCGACGTTTTTGACCGAGTTCTCTTTCGCTTGCGGCAATTGATTATGACGATATTTGAGCAAGTTCCACGACACTTCCGGCTTCGTCGTCGCCAAGTAGAAGTGGAGGCAATACGCTTCCGTGTCCCAATACGTGGCGCCACCGTACTTCTCGCCCGTGAACCCTTTCGGTCCGATGTTGAGACGTGAGTCTTCGCCCGTATACGTTTGATACATGTTGAAGATGTTGAAACGGATGCCTTGTTGCGCTTCCGCGTCGCCGTCGATGCGGACGTCCGCGTTTTCCCAACGGGCGAGCCAAGCTTCCGTCTGTTCCGCCAAGAGCGTCTCGAACCCTTTCTCGAACGCGGCTTCAACGCGCTGCATGCCGACTCCTTGCAAATTGTCAATTTCATGATCACGGTTCGTGACGACCGATACGTACTTGTACGCCGTTGCCATCTCACCCGCTGCCGCTTTGACCGTGAAGCGGTTCGCGACGTAGAGGTCGGTCGCATCGAGCACTTCACAGCGTGCGTCTTCGACGTCGGCGATCATCGACGCCGTGACGTGCCAATCAAGTTTCTTCGTTTTTGTCGTGACGAAACCGAACCGTTCTTCGACGCCGTGTTCGACCGGCAACCAGAATTTCTCATCGTAGTTCGAGTCTTCGTTGACGACGTCCCCGTCTAGATAAGGAGTGAATTCGATTTTCGCTTCATAGTTCACCGGGGTGACGTTGTAGCGAATCGCCAAAATCTCTTTGTCGACGATCGAGAAGAAGCGAACGACTTCGACGTTCGTCTCCTCGGATCCGTTCACGAGCGTGAACGTCCGCGTGAGGACACCGCGCTGCATATCGAGTTCGCGTGTGAAGCCTTTGACTTCCCACTTCGCCAAGTCGACAGGCGTCCCGTTGATGGCGACACGCAGGCCGGCCACGTTCGTCGCGTTCAATACTTTGGCAAAGTATTCCGGATATCCATTTTTCCACCAACCGACACGCGTCTTGTCGGGATAGTAGACGCCCGCCACGTAAAATCCTTGGTGCGTATCGTTTGAATAATCTTCTTCAAAGTTCCCGCGCATCCCCATGTGCCCGTTACCGAGCGAGGTGATCGATTCTGCGAGACGGTTCTCGTTCGGGTGAAGCCCTTCTTCCGTTACTTTCCATTCGTCGACTGCAAACAATCGTTTCATCTGTCTGCCACTCCTTTTTCTCTACAAGGCTACTTGTCAGTAGACAACCGAATCGTGCAACCGCTTGTCTATGAAAGCGCTGTATTTTTAATCTCACCTCTCATTTTACACGACTACACCGAGAATGCAATCGTTTGCATAAAAGTTTTTCATTCTTTTTTTGTCACTTTTGGAACGAAAAAAACCTACCCTGCCTCATTGGGCCAGAGTAGGTACGTCTGTATCACACGTCTGAATCGCGACCGAAGGCGGCGTTCGCTTCATGACCTTCAAAGGCCGGGTTGTCGCCATCGTTGAATCCGGTATCGGGCTCATCGAGAATGAGGGCATACCCACCGTCCATAATGTCCCCGTACGCTTTGTTGACGTCATCATCGGCCAAACCGAGATCGAGGAGTGCCCGTTTCACTTCCTGCTCTCCTTCGGCGACGCCCGCGAACTTCTGCATCCAAGAAGCGTTCGCTTCCTCGACTTTCGCGTCAGTGTTCCGTTTGACGAGCGAGACGTTATCCTCGTCTCTCGCGACGACGTAAAGGTCTTTCTCGTCGTACCCGTCTTGGCTCAGTTGATCAATCTTTGAGACGAGTGCCGCCTCGTCTTTGTACGTATCAACAAATCGTTTGTTACTCATCATTTATCATCCTTTCTAGGTGTTGGATTGTCCTCGATCGTGATCTTGCCTTGTCCCACTTGCCTAATATCAATCTCTTCTTTACGGAGCGTCTCGGTGACCGTCTTCGTATCTTCATCCACTTGCTTGCGGACGATGATCTCTTCGACGACGACTGGACGCTTGACGATGAAGGCGCGCTCTTCGATGACTTGGATACGTAGTTGGTCCCCTTCGTCGATCGTCCGGATGCCAGGTTTGTCGAAGTCGTAGTCTTCAATCACATTTTCAGAACCAGCAAGGCGCTCTACATGTAGGTGTTCCCTCCGAACCGGTACTTCAATCGTCTGTTCAGTCTCGGTTACATGCTTGTCGATGACGAGTTCCCCCGTCTGCACCGTTTCTTTTTCAACCGCGAGTCGCTCCTCGTGGAGTTCAAGCGTCTGTTCTTCATGCTCCTTGGAAGAAGCGCGCGGCAATCGTTTAATGTCCGCCATCTCCTCGTTTTGATCCGCGTCGACGTAAAGGAACAACCGTCCTTGCTCGACTTCACCCACGAATCGTTCCTGCTGCTCGCGCGTCAACCGCATACTGCCGAGCCAGCGCTCGATTGGCCGTTCGCTTGACGTGACGAGAGACGCCACCGTATCCGGCTCATCCGCGACTAGTACGTATAGTTTTGAATGGCGTCGGATGGCGTCAGCCGTTTCAGTCCGTTTGACGAAGACGTACATGTCTTCTTCTTTATATCCTTCTTGCTTCAAATCGATCGTCCGCTTGAGCAACACCTCGGGTTGGTCAAATACTTCAGAGATGATGGCATGTTTCATAACATTCGTTCCTCCTGTAAGATGAATTGGCGAAAAAAAGGATGGTCCCTCAGAGAGAGCCATCCTTGTCGAGGTGCTTGGTCATCCAATTAGATCCGGTCGCGCTCATCACGGCGCTTATGGTCAGCGTCATGTTTTTGATGGCTGTTTTCGCCTTCGATATGGGCTTCTTCTTTACGAAGCGTCTCGCGTACCGTCTCTGTATCTTTCACTTTGTCTGTGCCGACGACAATCTCTTCGGCCACGACGTCTTTCTTCGTGACATCGACGCGTTCTTCTGTGACTGGCACACGAATCTCGTCGCGATCTGTCGTCGCATCGAACGAATGGCCCGTCGCTTCACGGTCCCCGTCGACTTGACGTCGTTCGACGTGCACTTCGTCATGCTCGACTTCGACATCGACCCGTTCTTCGTGCTCGACGACTTCTTTTTCGACTCGGACTTCACCGGTCTGAACGCGCTCTTTATTAATTTGGAGGCGCTCTTCGTGAAGCTCAAGCTTTTGCTCGTCCGTCAAGTCGGTACGGTTGCGAATGTCCTCGTCCATGTCATGGTGACGGTCCGCTCCGACTCCCGCGCCCGTTGCGCCAAGTCCGGCACCTGTCGTCCCGAGGTCATGATCACGCGACGTCATGTTTCCAGCCTCGTTCCCTTCAGAACCATAGCCCGCTGACGTGCGACCGCCTTCGAACGTGTCGTTGCGACCGTTGTCCAAGACGCCGTCGTCTGTATCTAATAACAAGACGAAGTCGCCTTTTTCGATATCTTGATGGTGGCGTGCCGTCTCCTCTTCTGAGAAGCCGAGTTTATCAAACGTATGGCGCACTTCATCGCCGCCGTCTGCGACTCCGAAGAAGCGATCGAGCCACGATGCTTTCGTTTCTTTTACTTCTGCATCCGTTTCGCCGCGAACCATCGAAAGGTTCGATTTATCTTTTACAACAACGTACAGGTCGTCCTCGCGGTGTCCCGCCGCGCGAAGTTCATCAATTTTCGAGACAAGCTCTGCTTCTTGATAGTAAGTCCCTACGTAACGTTTGTTATCCATGATTGTATCTCCCTTTCAAATTCTATATTTTTTTGGTTATTGGCCGGACTGCTCTGTCGTGATTTGCTATTTTGCCGGTAGTATAAGTGTTCCCTCGTACTTTGTTTTCAACCGCTTCTCGCACAACTGTAATCTGTTTGTAACGCCAGGACTTTTGTCGGATTGAACGTTCTTTCTTTGTATGCGTTAGAATCCGCACAAAAAACCTTCCGCACGAAAACGGAAGGTTTCAACTCATTCAGCCGCATGGCTATTCTTTTTTTGACCACACGACTGGCGGACGACTAAATAGTGCGGGACGATGACACGTTTCCCGTACGGTGGTGCACTATCGCCGATTTGTTCGATCAGACAGTTCGTCGCCTCGAAACCGAGACCGAAGATGTTGATTTCGACTGAAGTGAGCGGCGGATTCGAATGCTCAGCGATATAGACGTTGTTGAAACTGACGACAGCGACGTCTTCAGGGATTTTCAGACCCATCTCACTGAGCGTGCTGATGACACCGAGCGCCATCATATCATCACTGACGACGACAGCCGTCGGTGGCTCATCGACATGAAGCAGTTCCCGGACCGCTTTGGCGCCACCTTTCGTCATGAACTCGGCACGGGCGATGTAGTCTTCCCGTACCGGGATCCCGGCTTCCATAAGCGCCGTCGCGTACCCGTTGCGACGGTCTTGCGTGACAGCCAATTTATCCGATCCGCCAATGAAGGCGATGCGGCGGTGACCGAGGTTGTACAAGTGCTTCGTCACTTCACGACCAGCTAAGTAGTTGTCCGTATCGACGTACGTGATTGACGAGGCGTCCCCGAACGGCTTCCCGACGACGACGAACGGGAACTTCGTCTGCCGCAAATATTGGACGACTTTATCGTCTTCGCGTGAGTACAAGACGATGACACCGTCGACCCGGCGACCTTGGACCATCTCGATGACACCCGACAGCACTTCTTCTTCGGTCACACCGGTCGTCATGTACAACGAATAACCGTTTTGATGGGCTTTCGTACTGATTCCGCGCAACACTTCCGGGAAGAACGGATTTTGGAGTATTTTCGTCGCCGCGCTCGGCATGACAAGACCAATCGATTGTGTCGAGCGGTTGGCGAGACTTCTTGCATGGATGTTCGGATGGTACCCGAGTTCTTCCATCGAACTACGAACACGTTCTTTCGTTTTCTGGCTAATTCGCGGACTGTTGGCGATGACGCGTGACACTGTCGACGGTGCGACGTTGGCGTGTTTGGCGACATCTTTGATCGTGATTTGCATGGTGCTCCCCCTTGCTTCCGTTAATTCATTGTTCCCTGCGACAGGGTATTCAGTTCGCGCCGCGGCGTCGCTTCCACATGACCAGACCCGTCAAGAACAGCGGGATCGTGACGACGAGCAGACCAAGCGTCCACATGTTCACTTCCGATTCCTCGACGACATAGGCGTTGGCGCTCTCGCCAGCGAGCTTGATGGTGAACGTGCCACGTTTTTCCGTGACAAGTTGTGAGAACAAGAGACCGCGGAGCCGTTGATCTTCACCGACTTCGCTTACCTCGAATTCAATCTCTGTATCCTCATCGTTCATATTGATGGCGTACAAGGCGACCTCGTCGCCGTCGCGACGCTCGAACACGGCCATGCCGTCTTTCGAGGCAATCATCCGTTGCTCTCCAGTGGCGAAGACGGGATAGTCTTCCCGCATCCGGTTCATCGTCGCGACGTACTCATGTAACTCTTCATTCCCTGGGAAATCCGTCATCACCCGGTTGGCCGGATCGGCCCCACCGGTTTGCGCGTTTTCTGTCCCTTGGAATAAAATCGGCATACCAGGCGACGCATAGAGCGCGAACAGCGCTAGGCGAAGTCGCCGCTCTGCCGACTCGGCTCCCCCAAGTCCAGCGACGTGCATGAACCGCTCGACATCATGGTTGTCCAGGAACGTCGCCATTTGGTTCGGATCGTTGAAAAACGTCTCGGCGTAGCTTGCCGCCACGTCGATCTCGTCGACGTTGGCGTGCTTTTGCGTCATCGTCTTCGAGACGCGATCATAGAACGTAAAGTTTGTGACGCTGTTAAATCCTAAATTGTCGTACTCGGCGACGTATTGTGGATTCGGGTCGAACACTTCGGCCAACAAGTAAAAGTCTGGGTCGACCGCTCGCACCGCTTCGACGAAGTCTTCCCAAAACGGCTTATCGACGTGGCGGACCGTATCGAGACGATAGCCATCGATGCCGGTCTCTTCAATCCAATAAGTAGCGGCGTCGATCAAATAGTCTTTCACTTCAGGGTCTTCCGTTTTAAAGTCCGGCAAGTCGAACAACCAGTGCGTCTCGACTTGCTCTTGGTCTTGCCAGAGCACGATCGGCAACTCGTCATGGAACCAGTCCGGTCGTTCCTCGACCCACGGATGTTTCGGACCGACATGGTTGACGACGAAGTCAAGAATGACTTTCATATCGCGCTTATGCGCCTCATCGACGAGTTCTTGCAAATCTTCTTTCGTCCCGAACTGGGGATCGATGTCATAAAAATCTTTGATCCAGTAGCCGTGGTAACCGTCCGGCATGTTCTGAAACACAGGCGTCAACCAAATCGACGTAAATCCGAGCGATTCGATGTAGTCGAGTTTTTCGATCACACCTCGAATGTCGCCTCCGTGAAACGCTTTTGGATCATCCTTGTCGACTTGGTCGTTGTTGTCAGGATTCCCGTCAACGAACCGGTCGACCATAATAAAGTACATGCGTTCTTGTTCCCATGTTGCTGCTTCTTTCGCTCCGACGATTGTAGGAAACAAAAGAAGCGACAGGAGAACGAGCACGACGCCTCGCCTCATATCGCTTCCCCCTTTTTGAGTATTAACCTTTCGTACCACCCGCAGTGAGACCGGAGACGAAGTAACGTTGGAATATGAAGAACAAGAGGACGATCGGGAGGGCCGAAAGGACGGCGCCTGCCGCGAACAACGTGAAGTTGTTGTCGAATTGTCGCGAGATCATATTGTAAAGTCCAACCGCTAGCGTCTGCTTCTCAGGTGTACGCAGGACGAGCGATGCCAAGATGAAGTCGTTGAACGGGCCCATAAAGTTGAACAAGGCGATCGTTGCGACAATTGGCTTCGCGAGCGGCAAAATGATTTGCCAGAAGATACGAAGGTGACCGGCACCATCCATCCGAGCAGCCTCATCGAGCTCTTTCGGAATCGTATCGAAGTAACCTTTCGCCAGGTACGTGTTCATCGGAATCGCCCCACCGGCGTACAGCAGAATCAGCGCTGTATGCGTATCAAGAAGGCCGAGCATGTTGAGTAACACAAAAATCGCGATGATGGCAACGAATTGCGGGACCATCTGCAAGACGAGGAACAAGATGAGCGAGTTCTTCCGTCCGACGAAACGGTAACGCGAGAACACATAACCAGTAATCGTTACTAAGATGACGGCGAGCGCCATCGTGATGAACGCGATCTTCAACGTATTCACATACCATAAACTATAATCCGAAATTGTTAGGTCAAACAAGTTTTTGTAGTGAATGAGCGTCGGGTTTGACGGAATGATCGTCGACGTGATCGTACGACCCGGGTTAAATGACGTTCCCATTACCCACAGCATCGGATAGAGAATAATGATCGACGCAAGCGTCAAGATGACATAAGAGAACGCCAAATTGATTCGTTTTTGTTTTTTCATATCAGATCATATCCTCGTCTTTGAAAGATTTTGTCCGACGGAACTGGATGACGGCTAGAGTCATGATGAAGAATGACAAGATGAGCGTGATCGCAGCCGCAAGTCCGTATTGCGGGTTGGCCCCGAGCGACAATTTGTAAATCCATGAAATCAAGATGTCGGTACCACCGGCAGTTTGTCCTGGAACAGCCGGCCCACCACCGTTGAAGAGATAGATGATGTTAAAGTTGTTAAAGTTGAACGTGAACTGCGTGATGAGAATCGGTGCTGTTGCGAACAAGAGCATCGGCAATGTGATCAGACGGAACTTATCAAAGATGTTCGCGCCGTCAATCGTCGCAGCTTCATACAAGTCACCCGGGATCGACTGCAAGACACCGGTCATGAGCGTCATGATGAACGGGAAACCGAGCCACCATTGAATCAAGATGAGCGCACTACGTGTCGCTGTCGGGTCGGTCATCCAGCTAATCGGATCGAGACCAAAGGCCGGCAGGATTGTCGTATTGAACACACCGAACGACTCATTGAACATCGAGCGGAAAATCAAGATCGTGATGAACGCTGGTACGGCCCATGACAAGATCAAGATTGAACGGAACAAGCGCCGGAACCGAAGTCCTTCTTGGTTCAACAGAACGGCAAGGAAAATCCCGATCGCGATGACACCGACCGTTGAAGCGACCGTCCAGACGAGCGTCCAACCGAGAACGCCGACGAACGTGTCGCGCCAAATGTCGATTTCAAAGATGCGCGTAAAGTTTTCGAACCCGATCCACTCGACGAGTTTTGCCGGTGGCGCGTTGTTGTAACGATAGTTCGTGAATGCGATCAAGAACGTAAAGATCAGCGGCAACACGACTGTGAAGACGAGCAAGATGAGCGACGGGATCAACATCAAGTATGGGAATCCATGGTCACGCAAGTTGCGAAGTTGCACTTGGAACGTTGGCACGTTTAGGTGCTGATCACGAATGCGACCGACTCGGTAAGCGTCACGAATGTTCCAAATGTAGAACGCGATACCGAAGAACAGTAAAATTATTGCGACAATACCTTCTACCATCAAGAAGATGGAGTGGTCGTTACGAGGTCCCGCTACTTCGCCAAGCGTGATCAATCCCCAAAGGCCACCACGGTCACCAGGTCCGGCGCCCGCCCCTTTGAAAAACAGATCGTAGTTTACTGCAAAATAAGACATGATGACGATAAAGAACGCGATCGCCTTCGCACGTTGGTTGTTATAGAACTGCCCCACTCCCGGAATGATCGAGAGTAATGCGGCGTTCCGAGCATGGTTGGTCGGTTTGTCCGGTCGTTGTTCCGGTGTTTTTGGGTTCGGAATTGAAGCCATCCTCAATTTCTCCTTTCAATTTGAGCAAATCAATCGAGCAAGCGTTTGCTCAATTTCAGAAAATGAGGGGGAACGCCATGTGGCGTACCCCGTCATTTCACATCCTTATTGGTTGTTTGCTTGGATTTGTTGCTCGATGACTTTAACAGCCTCGTCAGCTGATTTTTGTGCATCTTGCTTGCCAGTCGCTACGAGCTGAAGCGCTTGTGCCATTGGCTCCCAAACTTGTCCCATTTCAGGAATGTTCGGCATTGGGATTGCATTTGTCGCTTGATCGAATACCGCTTTCGCAACTTCGTTCGATGTGATTGTCTCATTCGACTCGAGTGCTGCTACCGGTGGGATTTCGTTGTATGCTTCAAACATTTTCAATGCGTTCTCTTCGTTTGTAAGTTCTGCGAGGAACATTTCAGCCCACTCTTGGTTCTCAGTGTACGCAGAGAGTGCATATGTTTTCACACCCATGAACGTCTTGATTGGCTCACCGTTCGGAAGTGTTGGCATTGCCGCCGCTCCGAGGTTGACGCCAGCATCTTGGTAACCAGCAACAGCCCAAGGTCCGTTCATAACTGTGTGTGCTTTCTTCTCAGTGAAGAGTTGGTCCATCGCTTGGCCGCCAGACTCGCCGACCAATCCTTTAGGGAAGAGGCCTTCTTGGTACCATTTGCCGATGTAGTCGAATCCTTTGACTGCGCCTTCGTTGTTCAAGCCGATGTCGGTTGGGTCGAGCGCGCCGCCGTCTTCTTTGAAGACGTAACCGCCGAAGCCTGCAATTACACCGTGAGCGAAGTAGAAGTTATCCCAAAGACCGAGGAAGCCGTACTCGCCTTTGTCTTTAAGATCTGTAGACAACTTGTAAAGGTCGTCCATTGAAGCAGGAGCTTCTGAAACCAAATCCTTGTTGTACATGAGGACTGGTGTTTCAACTGATTTAGGATAGCCGTAAGCTTGTCCGTCGAACATGACAGCCGATTTCGAAGCATCTGTGAACGCTTCGAGCGCGCCTTCGTCAGCGAGCGGTGCCAAGTGACCTTGGTCAGCGATCGTGCCGATTTGGTCGTGCGGTACGAGAACGATATCTGGACCTTTACCAGCCGGGCCGTCAAGCGCCAACTTGTCTTTTTGGTCCGTCATTTGAACTTCGACGACTTCTACTGCGACGCCGTGTTCTTCTTCAAACGCTTTCGCAACTTCTTTCGTCGTTTCCGACTTTTCAATATCTTCCCAAATTACGATTTTTTCTGGCTTGTTCTCGCTAGTAGAACCGCCTTCGTTAGTAGAACCGTTATCCGTACCGCCGCCACATGCAGCAAGTGCACCGAAAGCTAATACTGCCGTTGAAAGTCCTGCTACCATTTTTTTCATCTTCATGATGAAAAACCTCCCCAAGGAAATTAGTATGGTCAGATTTGCGCACACGTACTGAACGACTGATTTTAATCAACTCCGCTACGAAATCAGCCGCTCAGTGAAAACGTTTGCATCCTCACCTCAATTTTTATTATACAGTTGTGTAAGCGTTTTACAAGACTTTTTTTTACGATTTTTTCTTGTAGGTATCCCATTTATCTCTTTTTCAACGTTTCTACGTTCAATTGTTCAATAATTGTTATGAACAGTGATTGACAAAATGTAAACGCTTTATTACCCTTTGCTTGAGCAAACGTTTTCGCAACTGTCATTTCTTTTCGGAACAGACAGTGTAAAATGGTTACAACCCCAATCGAGAAAGGAACGATTTCACTTGATCAAAGAAGCTATTTATCATCGCGCCATGTCCCCTTTCGTTTATAAATACGACCGGGAAACGATCCATATTCGGTTTCATACGAAAAGAAATGATATCCAATCTGTTGACTTAATTTGGAACGACCCATACGACTGGCATTCAGAAGACCCGGCGATGTGGAACTTTGACCCGGACAAGCCGAGCTACTGGCGCACGTTCGAGACACCAATGGAACAAATCGGCCACGACGACCAGTACGACTACTGGTTCATCGCGATCAAGCCGCCGTTCCGTCGCCTCCGTTACGGGTTCCGGCTCCATGACGGCAATGAGACGGCCGTCTATACGGAAAAAGGCTGGTTCGAAGATAAACCGCTCGACGATACGGGTTATTACTTCTGTGTCCCGTTCATCAACCCGATCGACATCTTCCACGCCCCGTCATGGGTCAAGGACACGGTCTGGTATCAAATCTTCCCGGACCGGTTCGCGAACGGAGACGCGTCACTCGATCCTGAAGGGACGCTCGCCTGGAACAGCACTGAGCCAACGATCACAAACTTCTTCGGTGGCGACTTCCAAGGCATCATCGATCATATGGACCACATCGTCGAACTCGGGATCACCGGCATTTACTTCTGCCCGATCTTCAAAGCGACGACGAACCATAAATACGACACGCTCGATTATATGGAAATCGACCCACAGTTCGGGACGAAAGAGCAGTTCAAACAATTGGTCGACTTGCTTCATGAGAACGGGATCAAAGTCATGCTCGATGCGGTGTTCAATCACGTCGGCTACAACCATCCTTGGTTCTTAGACGTCGTCGAAAACGGGCCGCATTCCGAGTATCGCGACTGGTTCTATCTCCGCGACTTCCCGATCGAGACGGCACCGAAGCCGAACTACGATACGTTCGCTTTCGAGAAGAACATGCCGAAGATCAACACCGAACACCCGGCGTTGAAAGCTTATCTATTAGATGTGGCCCGTTATTGGGTCGAAGAGTTCGGCATCGATGGTTGGCGCTTAGACGTCGCGAACGAGGTCGACCACGCGTTCTGGCGTGACTTCCGTCGCACTGTAAAAGAAGCGAACCCCGAAGCGTACATCCTCGGTGAGATTTGGCACGATGCCCAACCGTGGCTTCAAGGCGACCAGTTCGATGCGGTCATGAACTATCCGTTCACGAACGCGAGCTTAAACTACTTCGCGCTCGATCGGACGACGGCGTCACAGTTTCGGGACGAGTTGACGCGTGTCGAGATGATGAACACGATGAACGTGAACGAAGTGACGTTCAACTTGATCGACTCTCATGACACCCCACGGGCCCTCACTCGGGCAAAAGGGCATAAAGGGAAGTTCAAACTCCTCATGACTTCGATGCTCACGTATACGGGTAGCCCATGTATTTACTATGGTGATGAGATCGGGCTCGAAGGCGAGCAAGATCCGGGCTGCCGCCGCTGCATGCCGTGGGACGAGGCCGAGGAAGACCGTAACTTGTTCCGCTTCGTCCAGAAGTTGATCCAGCTCCGCAAAGATCACCCGGTGCTCGCGAACGGCGGATCGTACCGGTTCAACCTCGTCGACGATGAAGACAACGCCCTCATCGTCGAACGGAGCTCGAAAGACGAGACGTATTTGATCTACTTCAATAACTCAGATACGTTGTCTACGCTCAACCCGCTCTGGCATACAGGTGGTGCCCACGATTTACTGAACGACCGGGACGTAGACTCACTTGAACTTGAACTCGCACCGTATAGCGTTTCCATTTTGAAACTGAAATGACGACGTTTGACCACCCATTTGCGAGGGCACTGAAAAACTTCAAATAATTTTGAGCAGAGGAGCGTCATCCCGGATGGGATGGCGCTCCTCTGCTTTCATTGCCCTTCAAGCCGCCCTGTCCGGCACGCCGACTCCTGGGGGCGGTCAGCGAGCCGCATCGCGACGATGTCGCTGCTGGGTCTCGCCTTGCCCGCTGTTCCCCCGGGAGTCGGCGTGCCCTCGGGGCGACGCTGTACGTCCTTGCCGTTTCGGACTAAACTGGCTATAACTACACATCCTGGAG
>NZ_SJUW01000024.1:0-3006 GCF_004337105.1 Exiguobacterium sp. SH3S1
TTTCTAGATCAAAGCCTCGACCGATTAGTATCATTCAGCTCCACACGTCGCCGTGCTTCCACCCATGACCTATCTACCTCATCGTCTCTGAGGGGTCTTTCTTGATTGCTCAAAGGGAAATCTCATCTCGGAGGGGGCTTCATGCTTAGATGCTTTCAGCACTTATCCCGTCCGCACGTAGCTACCCAGCGATGCTCCTGGCGGAACAACTGGTACACCAGCGGTGCGTCCATCCCGGTCCTCTCGTACTAAGGACAGCTCTCCTCAAATTTCCTGCGCCCACGACGGATAGGGACCGAACTGTCTCACGACGTTCTGAACCCAGCTCGCGTACCGCTTTAATGGGCGAACAGCCCAACCCTTGGGACCTACTCCAGCCCCAGGATGCGATGAGCCGACATCGAGGTGCCAAACCTCCCCGTCGATGTGGACTCTTGGGGGAGATCAGCCTGTTATCCCCAGGGTAGCTTTTATCCGTTGAGCGATGGCCCTTCCATGCGGAACCACCGGATCACTAAGCCCGACTTTCGTCCCTGCTCGACTTGTAGGTCTCGCAGTCAAGCTCCCTTCTGCCTTTGCACTCTACGAATGATTTCCAACCATTCTGAGGGAACCTTTGGGCGCCTCCGTTACTGTTTAGGAGGCGACCGCCCCAGTCAAACTACCCGCCTGACACGGTCCTCCAGCCGGATCACGGCTGCGAGTTAGAGACTCTATACGCAAAGGGTGGTATCCCAAGGATGTCTCCACCGAAGCTGGCGCTCCGGCTTCACAAACTCCCACCTATCCTGTACATCGCGTACAAAGCCTCAATATCAGGCTGTAGTAAAGCTCCATGGGGTCTTTCCGTCCTGTCGCGGGTAACCTGCATCTTCACAGGTACTATGATTTCACCGGGTCTCTCGTTGAGACAGTGCCCAAATCGTTACGCCTTTCGTGCGGGTCGGAACTTACCCGACAAGGAATTTCGCTACCTTAGGACCGTTATAGTTACGGCCGCCGTTTACTGGGGCTTCGGTTCAGTGCTTCTCTTGCGATGACACATCCCCTTAACCTTCCAGCACCGGGCAGGCGTCAGCCCCTATACTTCATCTTGCGATTTAGCAGAGACCTGTGTTTTTGCTAAACAGTCGTTTGGGCCTATTCACTGCGGCTTATGTTGCCATAAGCGTCCCTTCTCCCGAAGTTACGGGACCATTTTGCCGAGTTCCTTAACGAGAGTTATCCCGCGCGTCTTAGAATTCTCATCTCGCCTACCTGTGTCGGTTTACGGTACTGGCGCCGACCTCCTTACTAGAGGCTTTTCTTGGCAGCGTGAAATCCGGTACTTCGCCCTACGGGCTCCACATCACAGCTCAACCTTGTATGCCGGGCGGATTTGCCAACCCGACGGCCTCGCTGCTTGTCCGTGCACTTCCAGTCGCACGGTTACCTTATCCTTCTGCGTCCCCCCATCGTTCAAACGGTGGTACGGCGGTACAGGAATATCAACCTGTTGTCCATCGCCTACGCCTTTCGGCCTCGGCTTAGGTCCAGACTAACCCTGAGCGGACGAGCCTTCCTCAGGAAACCTTGGGCTTTCGACGGAGGGGATTCTCACCCCTCTTTTCGCTACTCACACCGGCATTCTCACTTCCAAGCGCTCCACGGCTCCTCACGATACCGCTTCACTGCTGCTTGGAACGCTCCCCTACCATTCCTTACGGAATCCATAGCTTCGGTGGTATGTTTAGCCCCGTTAAATTTTCGGCGCGGCGTCACTCGACTAGTGAGCTATTACGCACTCTTTGAATGGTGGCTGCTTCTAAGCCAACATCCTAGTTGTCTGTGCAACGCCACATCCTTTTCCACTTAACATACACTTTGGGACCTTAGCTGATGGTCTGGGCTGTTTCCCTTTCGACTACGGATCTTATCACTCGCAGTCTGACTCCCGAGTACAAGTTGCCGGCATTCGGAGTTTGACTGAATTCGGTAACCCTGTGGGGGCCCCTAGTCCAATCAGTGCTCTACCTCCGGAACTCTTCACCTCGAGGCTAGCCCTAAAGCTATTTCGGGGAGAACCAGCTATCTCCAGGTTCGATTGGCATTTCACCGCTACCCACACCTCATCCCCGCACTTTTCAACGTGCGTGGGTTCGGACCTCCAGTCAGTGTTACCTGACCTTCATCCTGGACATGGGTAGATCACCTGGTTTCGGGTCTACGACGACGGACTGATGCGCCCTATTCAGACTCGCTTTCGCTGCGGCTCCGCCTTATCAGCTTAACCTTGCCCGCCATCGTAACTCGCCGGTTCATTCTACAAAAGGCACGCCATCACCCGTTAACGGGCTCTGACTACTTGTAGGCATACGGTTTCAGGATCTATTTCACTCCCCTTCCGGGGTGCTTTTCACCTTTCCCTCACGGTACTGGTTCACTATCGGTCACTAGGAAGTATTTAGCCTTGGGAGATGGTCCTCCCGGATTCCGACGGGGTTTCACGTGTCCCGCCGTACTCAGGATCCACTCTGGAGGGGATAAGATTTCAGCTACAGGGCCGTCACCTTCTCTGGCCGACCTTTCCAGGTCGTTCACCTATCCTATCCCTTTGTAACTCCGTATAGAGTGTCCTACAACCCCAGGAAGCATGCTTCCTGGTTTGGGCTGTTCCCGTTTCGCTCGCCGCTACTCAGGGAATCGAATTTTCTTTCTCTTCCTCCGGGTACTTAGATGTTTCAGTTCCCCGGGTTTGCCTCACACCGTGCTATGTATTCACACGGGTGTCCCGCCAGTCTCCCGGCGGTGGGTTCCCCCATTCGGATA
Organism: Exiguobacterium sp. SH3S1; assembly: GCF_004337105.1. Lineage (NCBI taxonomy): Bacteria > Bacillati > Bacillota > Bacilli > Caryophanales > Exiguobacterium > Exiguobacterium sp. SH3S1. The sequence continues at coordinate 2,809 of NZ_SJUW01000024.1, forward strand.
CCTCTGGATCAAAGTGCACTTACCACTCCCCAGAGCATTTCGCTGTTCGTCGCGTCCTTCATCGGCTCCTAGTGCCAAGGCATCCACCGTACGCCCTTTCTACCTTGATCTAGCGTTTCTAAGACACACGGTCCGAACGGACCATGCATATTTTTCTTGGTTTGATGTCTTGATGAATCTTCAGTTTTCAAAGAACAA
>NZ_SJUW01000025.1:0-2309 GCF_004337105.1 Exiguobacterium sp. SH3S1
TGTGTAGTGCAAAATAGGAGTGCAGAAGTGTGCAACGGAAACGTACACAACTCTGCACTCCTATTTTAGAAAAGAAAAAGGACTTGCCAGCAACCACAATCTCACCCTAACGTTTAAGTTGCGACACAAGAACGTTAGGAGATGGAAGGAATGCTAGCAATGTCCGATATCAATTGTATCAAATTTCTCAGAAACCACAAATCACATTCAATCAATCGAATCGCTAAAAATCTAGACCTCAATTGGAGGACAGTAAAAAAATACGCGGATTCAGCTCAATTGCCGAGTGAAACCATTCGCCCCAAGAGGGGCATGATGTACGGAACAAAATGGGGCGAGATGGTCGAGGATTGGTTGACCGAGGATCAGATGCTTCAGAAAAAGTTAAGACGAACGAATAAAAAGATTTATGAAACGCTGGTGGCGAACGGATTCGAGGGTTCTTACCGAACGGTCTGCAATTTCATCAAGAGCTGGCATATGACGAGCGAGGAGGAAAACGACACAAGGCACGAACGATTGCAGCACCCTCCGGGTGAGGCGCAGGTGGATTTCGGGACGATGGAAGTCGTCAAAGATAGTCATGCGGTCGATGTGAAGTGCCTCGTCATGAGTCTGCCCTTCAGCAACCGCACTGCAGCCGTCGCCCTCCCCGCAGAAAACCAAGAGTGCTTCCTGACGGGACTCAAAATGCTTTTTGAAGAAATCGGTGGTGTGCCGCAACAGCTCAGAATCGATAATCTCCCCGCCGCAGTCATCCAACCGCGAACGACGAAAGAAGAGGCGATCTATACAGATGCTTTCCTGCAGTTCATGGCTCATTATGGCTTCCAAGTCCAAAGCTGTAATCCTTACAGTGGGAACGAGAAAGGAAGTGTCGAGAACAAGGTGGGATACGTTCGATACAATTTTCTTGTCCCGGCTCCTGTCATGCATGATTACGATTCGATGAACCGACAGCTCGCAGTTTCCCTACGGGACGACATGGAGAGAGTGCATTACGAAAAGCATGTGCTGATCCGTGAGTTGTTCGAAGAAGAGCAGAGACATCTATTGCGATTGCCGCAAGAAGACTTCCCTGTCTTCAAAGAAGAACTGTTCAAGGTGAACAAGTACGGCGAAATAACGATTGATAAGACGAAAGTCTTGGTCCCTTCAGGGGCTCGTCATGGGCAAGTACGCGCCATCTTAAGGTGGGATTCAATGAAGATTCTCTCACTTTACGGAGAAATCCTCTACGAAGAAAAACGGCCCTACATGATGACAAAACGTGCGCTTCCGTGGGAAAACATCATCAGCACTTGGCACAAGAAGCCAAGAAGCTTCGGTCACTCCCGTTATTCCGAATATCTGCCGGGTAGAATCAAAGAGTACCTGGGCGTGCCGAACTTACTCGTTCGGCAGGAAAGACTGGCCTGGATCCGAGCCAAGCTCGCACTGTATCCGATCCTCGAGATCAATGAACGCCTATACGAGCTACTGAGCGAGGACGACGATCCAGCTGTGGTCGAGGGCCATCCTTATGATGTGGACTGGAGCAAGTACGATAGCCTGAATCGGCCGTGGGAAGAAGGTGGCACTGCATGAGCTTGAAAGAAATGTGCAAGTCGCTCCGCCTTGCCTACGTCGCCGAAATCTATGAATCGATTCCAACGGAATCCCCTGAAAAATTTCTTATGGAACTTTTCTCCATGGAAATGCGCCTCCGCGAAGAAGCGAAGGCGCAACGATTTATCAAAAAGGCGAAATTCATCAACAACAAGTCACTCGACGACTATCACTGGGGCAATCACATCTACTTCCCGAAGCATTTGGATAAGGACGAACTGACCTCACTGAATTTCGTCGAGCATTCACAGAACGTCGTTCTGACAGGGTCCCCGGGAACAGGAAAGACCCATTTGGCCATCGGACTCGGGAGAGAAGCTTGTCACAAAGGTTATGAGGTGAGGTTCTTCCGGGTCTCCGAGCTCGTAGAGCAACTCAACAAGGCCTGGCGGGATGGGAAACTGAGCAGCTTCCATTCACGTCTCGAATCGGCAGACCTTATCATTTTAGACGAGATGGGATACATCCCTCTCACAAAAGAATCTGCGGAACTCCTGTTCCATCTCATCACCGACTGGTACGAGCGAAAGAGCCTGATCATCACATCCAACCTTGAGTTCAGCCAGTGGAATCGCATCTTTGGCGACGCGCGCCTAACAGCGGCACTCGTCGATCGCGTCATCCATCACGCTCACATACTAAACTTCACAGGTGACAGTTATCGTGTCACGCATGCGTTGTCGAAACACTAAGACCCAGCT
>NZ_SJUW01000027.1:0-1488 GCF_004337105.1 Exiguobacterium sp. SH3S1
TGAACTGAGCCCTGTTTTTCGGACAGTTTAATAAAAAGTGCGTCGTCTTTTATGCGGCGATCAGATGGCTCCGGTATTGCTCCGGAGTCATTTTTTTTAGGTTCCATTGCTTGCGTTCACTATTGTAATAGTCAATGTAGGCATCGACCATCGACCGGACCTCGGTGAGGCCTGATGCCGATCGATGGTCGATATGATCTTTCAGATGTCCGAAGAAGGACTCGATCGGTGCGTTGTCGAGGCAGTTGCCACGACGTGACATGGACTGGACCATGCCTAGTCCACGGATACGTGACTGGTAGGCCGGATGGGTATAGTGGAACCCTTGGTCCGAATGGATCATCGCCTCGGGATGCAGATTCCCCTGGAGACGCTCTTCGAGCTTTTTCGTCGTCTGAAAGACGAGCTCCATGTGTAGGCTCGTCGACAAATGGTGTGCCACGATCTCGCGTGTCGCGACGTCTTTCACACAAGAGAGATAGACGTTCTGGCCTGTCCGTGTCGGGAGATAGGTGATGTCCGTCACGAATACCTTGCCCGGCTCGTCCTGGTCGAACTGACGGTTCAGGCGGTTCGGCACCGTCCTGTGCTCGTGTGTCGCCTTGGCGAGCTTCCGGTACGCGTTCTTCCTGCGGATCTTCGTGACGAGCCCATATTTCCGCATCAACCTGAGGATGCGCTTGTGGTTCATCGGTGCCCCGATGAGATCGAGCACCTCCATATAGAGCCCGCGATAACCGATTTTCCCGTCGCGGCGGTCATGGACATGTTTCAGGAGAAGATAGTCCGCATAATCACGCTCTTCCCGGAGGGAGTCGTCTTCCGCGCGGGTGAGCCAGGCATAGTAGCCACTGCGGCTCACGCCCGCGATCTCGCAGAGTGGACGGACGAGGTTCTTCAGCCGGAACGTCCGGATGACGGTGTTGATGACCTGGTATCGCTCTTTCGGTGTCAGTCGGTGCGTTTCGCCTGCCTCTCGAGTTCCTCTAGCTTTTTTAACAGCTCGTTCTCCGCCGTCAGGTATTTGACGCGCGCCTCGGCCTTCGCGAGCCGTCGTTCGAGCGAGTCATCCGGCTTCGGGCGCCCACCCGCGTTCGACTTCCCACGACGGTCGTTCAACAGGCCATCCGTTCCATAGATTCGGTAGGTCTTGCGCCAGCGGTCGAGCGATGACTTCGCCTTCACGCGACCGATCACCGCCAGGTCGAAACCGGCTTCCTCGAAGATTTGGGAGGGGCCTTTTCCCTCTTGGTTCTCGAGCACGGCCCGTATCTTGAAGTCGCCCGTGTACTGGATCGACCGGTCCGAGACCGACGCCACGTTCGGATTCGACTCGAGCTGCCTGATTTGATGTTCGTTGAAGATGATTTTACTCATGGATGCGTTCCCCCGTCTGAATGAATAGGTTCATTATATCGATTCGACCGCACACAAAAAACCCTGAATGAGCACTTTTTATCAAGTGTCTATCATTCAGGGTTCAGTTCA
>NZ_SJUW01000028.1:0-1175 GCF_004337105.1 Exiguobacterium sp. SH3S1
CTTTTTCCTTGCCCTTATCCTGTTTTTTCTTTTGAGAGGGTGATGATCCGCTTCAGGTTTACCGCGATGATCGCCATCACGCTCTGTAACGTCATGCCTTTCAGGTCTGACGTTTTGTTTCGCGCCAGACCTTGCGGGTTCTTCAGTTGGCTGTTCTTCGGCTCAATCGCGAAGCGCTTCCGGTGATGGTCCTTGAACTCATCGGTCTGCTCGTATTCGAGCTGTTCGCTATGTTCCCTCGATTTCAATGACACACTGTACGTTTTCGAATTGGCGCCATCCTTGTAACAACCTTCACGCAATGGGCATCGTTTACACAGCTCAATATCAAAATAATGCGTCTCTTTTTGATTCTTACCGATGTTCTTCGTGCCTGTCCGGGCCTTACGGATGGCCATGTGCCCGGCGGGGCAGACGTAGCGTTCCGCATCTTTATTGTAAGTGAACCCCTCGCCGCGGTTCTCTGCAGGGGAATAGACACGGGGGTTCAATGGGGCGACGAGCTTACATCCTTGTGAGGCGGCATAGATCAGGTTGTCTCGGCCCGAATAGGCCGCATCGCCCACGATGTGGTCGAACTCGGCGCCGGCGGCGTGGCTCTTCTCGATGAGGCGAGTCAACTGCTTCCCGTCCGCCGCCTCGCCTGACGTGACGACGACGGCCGTGATGATGCCTTCTTCCGTCATCGCGAGGTGATGCTTGTAGCCGAAGAAGGAGGAGTCGGCGCTCTTGTGCCCGGTCCGGGCATCGCTGTCCTTGGACACCTGTAGCTCGACATGCGCGTCCTCGGCGAGCTCGCGGACACGGTTCACCCTGTCGCGGATGTGCTCCCGCATCATCAGCTCGGGCATCTCGGACTCTACGGTCTCCGCCACGGCGAGCGCATAGGCGAGCAGCTGGTCGATGTCGTGCTCATCGACTTTCTCAGGGAAACGCCCCTTCGCATCGGCCGATGCCTGATAGCACGCTTGGCGCAGATGCTTCGCCTCCTCGATGATCGCCTGCCCAATCGGCTTCTGCCCGTACCGGGCCCGGGAATGGGTCGAATCGACGATCAGCGTCCGTCCCTTCAGCAGCCCCATCTCTTTCGCGACCTCGACCGTGTGTGCGAGCAGTTTGTCGAGCAGTTTGTCGTCGTCCATGCGTTGGCGGCGGAATTTCGTGAGCGAGGACGG
>NZ_SJUW01000029.1:0-1127 GCF_004337105.1 Exiguobacterium sp. SH3S1
ATGGTCGGGAAGACAGGATTCGAACCTGCGACCCCTTGGTCCCAAACCAAGTGCTCTACCAAGCTGAGCTACTTCCCGTTATAAATGGTGCACCCTGAGAGATTCGAACTCCCGGCCTTTAGATTCGTAGTCTAACGCTCTATCCAGCTGAGCTAAGGGTGCATAAAATGCGGTCGAGAGGACTTGAACCTCCACGGTGTTAACCACCACTAGGCCCTCAACCTAGCGCGTCTACCGATTCCGCCACGACCGCATATTAATGGAGCGGAAGACGGGATTCGAACCCGCGACCCCGACCTTGGCAAGGTCGTATTCTACCACTGAACTACTTCCGCAATATGAGTTTTGATTAGAGATGCGGGTGAAGGGACTCGAACCCCCACGTCAAGGACACTAGATCCTAAGTCTAGCGCGTCTACCAATTCCGCCACACCCGCATATAATATTCAAATATAACTATTAATTAATGAGAAATGGTGAGCCATGCAGGGCTCGAACCTGCGACCCTCTGATTAAAAGTCAGATGCTCTACCAACTGAGCTAATGGCTCATTAATTTAAAATGGGGCGACTGAAGGGAATTGAACCCTCGAATGCCGGAATCACAATCCGGTGCGTTAACCACTTCGCCACAATCGCCATGAAAAAATGGTGCCGGCGAAAGGATTTGAACCCTCGACCCTCTGATTACAAGTCAGATGCTCTACCAACTGAGCTACACCGGCAGGTGTAAATGGTGGCTTTGGACGGAATCGAACCGCCGACACAAGGATTTTCAGTCCTTTGCTCTACCAACTGAGCTACAAAGCCAACTTATTAAGTTTAAATTAAAAATGGCGGTCCCGACGGGATTCGAACCCGCGATCTTCTGCGTGACAGGCAGACATGTTAACCGCTACACCACGGGACCGTTTGTAAAACTATTTGTATCGACTCCACCTATTTTAAATGTCAATTAGAATAAAGTCAATAAGTTTTGTAAAAAAATAAAAAGCCTGGCAACGTCCTATCCTCACAGGGGGAGACCCCCAACTACTTTCGGCGCTGAAGCGCTTAACTTCCGTGTTCGGCATGGGAACGGGTGTGGCCGCTTCGCTATCGCCACCAGACAAGGGAATTGTTCCCTGA